>PKWK01000158.1 GCA_003133205.1 Granulicella sp.
ATCTCGGCGTCGGCTACATCATTGGCGCTCGCGTAGCAGCAGTCATGTTCGCGGGCGGCGTGTTTTCATGGCTGGTCCTGATGCCGGCCATCTATTTCTTCGGCTCGCATCTTCCCGGCCCTCTCTATCCCGGCACGGTTCCCGTCAGTCAAATGTCTCCTTCCGACTTGTGGAGGACTTACGTCCGGCCAATGGGAGCGGGCGCCGTTGCCGCCGCTGGCCTTATCACCCTAATTCGCACACTCCCCACGATTGCCAGTGCTCTGACGCAAGGCCTCAAAAAGGGTGGGGGCAAACTGGCATCCGCAGGGCCTTCGCGCATCGAGCATGATCTTCCAGCAAGTGTGGTCTTCGGCGGCAGCGGCTTGCTGATCGTGCTCATGTTCCTCTTCCTCCAGTTCAAGCCGGTGCCCGGCGCTTATGTTGGTCCGCTTGCAAACCTTGCCGCCGCGTTGCTGATCGTCGTCTTCGGCTTCCTCTTCGTCACGGTCTCGGCGCGGATCGTTGGCATCGTCGGTTCGTCCGCCTCCCCGGTCTCTGGCATGACGATTGCCACGCTGATGGCCACCTCGGCGATCTTTCTGGTCAAAGGCTGGACCGCCCCCGCCTTTGGTGCTCTCGCCATTACCATCGGCGGAGTGGTCTGCATCGCAGCCTCCAACGCAGGCGACACCAGTCAGGACCTGAAGACCGGCTACCTCATCGGAGCGACCCCGTGGAAGCAGCAACTCGCGCTGATGATCGGCGTCATCGTCTGTATCTTCTCGGTCGGGGCCACGTTGAATGGGATGAACCGCGCTTTTGAGCAGTTCCTGCGCATGCCCAAACCTATCGCCCTCTCGCTCGCCAGCTTGCCGGACGGCGTGCAGAACAAGGGCCGGTTCACGCGCGACACCGTCTCACTGTCCTCACATAATGCAGCCGATCACAGCAAAGAGCTGCTCACCGGCGCGCGCCAGTACATCCTGCTCAACGCCATCGGCTCAAACACGCTTGACGACGGCAAGTATCTCTACAATCCCGTTACCGGACAGATTGAAATCCAGTGGATTCAGGGTATCGGCAGCGAGAGGGCCGCCGCCCCGCAAGGCCGCCTGATGGCGACGGTGATCAACGGTATCCTCTCCCGCAAGCTGCCGTGGACGCTGGTGTTACTCGGCGTGGCTCTGGTGATTGTGGTCGAACTGCTCGGCGTTCGCTCCCTGACCTTCGCGGTCGGAGCCTACCTCTCGATCGCCACCACGCTCGCGATCTTTGTCGGCGGTATCATGCGCTGGATGGTCGACCGCGCGATGATTCAACACGCCGAACGCGCTCGTCTGGCGGCGAATCCCGAAGTCATCGATCCCGATACCGGCCTTCCGGTGCCCACCAGCGTGACGCCTGCGCTCGACACCGAAAGCGAGGTTTCTCCGGGCAGCCTGTATGCGTCGGGGCTGATCGCCGCCGGAGGCATCGTCGGCCTGCTCGGCGTTTGCGTCCGTCTGATGGAGAACGTCTCCGAACAGCGCGGCGGCCATTGGCAGCTCTACCGCTTCACCGATGCCAATCCTATGTATCACGACTGGGTCGGCGTAATCATGTTCGCGATGCTCGCGTTCAGTCTCTACTACTTCGCGAGAAAGCCGCTCGACCAACCGAAGCCGTAACAGGGCACCGCGCCGCTAAGAGATCAAAACCGAAACCGCACCGAAAAGATCGGCGAATGGTTATACGTGTTGAAGTGCGTCAGCGCGATCTGCTCGCCTGCACCCAGAGTCAGTGTCAGACGCACCACTCCGCCACTTCCATTCAACGGAATCCGGCTGATGAGCACACCCGGCGTCGCAAACGTCTGCTGCTTTCCATCGTTCGATCCTCCCAAATAGAAAGTCGAATTGATCTCCGCCTCGGTCCAAAGGAGCTTTGTCACGTGGTACTGCGCCACACTATTCCAGACGATCTGGCGTCCCAGCTTGGCCACGTTCGACACCGGCAGCGTCCCGCCTAGCGATGTAACGAAATCCACCTTGCCAAATCCTTTGTCCGCCTCCAGGGTCGGAGAAAGAATTGCACAGCAGCTTCCATTCCCACTCTTGCCGGTCGGCACGCTCGCCCCCAGCAGTGCCGTGACGATCGCGTTCCGATGGTCTTCGCTGCTTCCGTAGACGCGAAACTTCATGCGAAACGCCACGTCGCCAAAACCATCCTCGTCCACACGGGGGTTGGTGTGCGTCAGAAACGGCGGCCCGCGAGCGACTGTCGCACGAAATCCGCACGGATGTCCTCCTCCACCCACGGGGCCGTCGTCACCAGCGGCGTAGCCCAGTGCGGCTGCTCGGTCTGAGTCGCCGCCAGACGCGCCTCGTAGGCCTTGAACCACCCGCCTTGCGCATTCGCGCGAGCCGTCCCCAACACAAATAGCAAGCAGAGAACGCACGCAAAATATCTCAGCGCGCGTACACCCAGATCAGCACCTATCGCAGCACCTCTTCGAGCGTGGTCGACAGGTCCGTCTTTTCGTCGCGATACTTCACAATCACCGGCGTGTACACGCTCAGCCCCATCTCCTTGCCGTAGCCACGCGTCACCGCGCGAGAACCCGGCACCACGACAGCTCCCTCAGGAATGATGAGTGGCATCTCCGCCGTCGCGCGCAACACAGTGCCGTGGACGACGTCGTACACCGGCGTTCCCCGCGTCAAAATCGTCCCCGCCGCCAGCACAGCCCGCTTGCGCACGATCGTGCCTTCATACACGCCCGTGTTTCCGCCGACCAACACATCGTCCTCGATGATCACCGGGCTGGCGTTCACCGGCTCCAGCACGCCGCCGATCTGTGCCGCGGCGCTCAGATGGACGCGCTTGCCGATCTGCGCGCAGGAGCCGACCAGGGCGTGCGAGTCGACCATGGTGCCTTCATCCACATAGGCCCCGGCGTTGATGTACATGGGCGGCATGCAGACCACGCC
>PKWK01000232.1 GCA_003133205.1 Granulicella sp.
AGGTGCCAGTCATTGGCGAAGCCGTCAACGCTGGAATACTCACACATCGGCGACACAACGATGCGGTTCGGCAGCGTGACATCGCGAAAAGAAATCGGCGAGAAAAGATGACTCATACCCATTAGATTACCCAGACGCGTCCATCGATCCCGCAATGGCATTGGTGTACCCCCCCCTGGGTATCGATTCGTGCATAATATTCCAAATAAACCACTTACCGGCGATTGAATTTGCATAATCTTGAAAACAAAGGAGATAGTTTGCAAGATCTTCAAAACGCTGGAGTTATGGCTTCTTTGGAGCCTTGGGAGACACAAGCCGAGGCTGGTGGATTCTGTCTCTACCTAAGTTAATTATACGCCCTGGTGTCAAGGGGGTGAGCTGGGAGATTGTCCGGAACCCACTCATGCGCGATGAGACTGCGCATGAATGGGGCACCCGTTATGGGCGGGCCATCTGCCTGAGATCAGGGCCTTGGCCGCGGGAAATGGTAGACGACGCCCGTATCGATGTAGGACGTGCCGGCACCGGGGTTGGAACTGGAGCCGCCACCCGCGGCGCCGCCTATTTCCAACGCACGCAGATCGATGGAGCCTGTCAGGCGTATATCGAGGCCAAGAGCAAGCTGTAAGGCCCCGCTCGTTTTTCGCTTCGCCTGGAGCGGATCACCCCCTGCTGAACTCACCACACCGCCGCCGAGTTGGAAGTATGGCCGCAATGGATTGTGGTTCGGCACAAAGCCGATGCGCACGGCCGAGGTCGCCGATACCCCTCCCCGGGTGCCCAGACCGTATGACACGCGGCCATCAATGCCCGCGGTAAGACGGCTCTGAATGGGGAAATTGTAAAAGCCGCCAGCAAGGAACCCGAGCGTATCGCTCTTGCAATTCGTATATGAACTGCTGTTCAGGCAAAAATTGGTGGCCGCTACAGTGCCATAGACCGAGGTTTGAGCACGAGCCGTTTGCGTTGGAAGGAGGAGGACGAATAAACCGGACCAGGGAGCATAGCCTAGAAATCTCAACAGGGGCCTTTCTTACGGGACTCAACTTATTCGAGGCTAGTTTATCTTGAGCTTCCTGTCGCCCAAAAAAATGGGCGACCACGCCGGGTTCTTGAGATAGGCCCGGACTTTAGTCCGGGCAATATGGCTCTGATGGGGATGGGCTTCAGCCCCTGGGACAAGCCTTATATGGTGGGTGGGGCATCCATGCGATGCGCGTATGGTGTCGACGAAGAGACCCAGGGACAGGAGTCGAGCCGCTTCTTTGCTGGATTGTTGAGGATGTAGAAGGTTTGGTTGCGGAGGTCTTCCTCATCGACCACGCGGTGGGCGTGGTAGCCGTCCTGCCATATGTCGCCTGAGAAATCCCAGCGTACGGCGAAGGAGAATCCGCCCTTGATGAGTTGGGCGCAGCGTTCGATGGCCATGTCCGGGGCGGGAGTGAGAAGGATGTGGACGTGGTCGGGCATGACGACGAAGGCGTGAAGTTGGAATTTATCGGCGTCGCGATAACGGAAGAGGGTGGCGATGAAGAGTTCGGCAGTTGCGGTGCGTTGGAAGAGGCGACGACGTTGGTGAGTTATGGCAGTGAGGGCGTAGGTCTGGGGTTTGAGGCGCATGGTGGGAGGGCGTGTCCCAGGGGCTAAAGCCCCTTGTTTCTCGGTGGCCGGTGATGCCCTAAAGTCCGGGCCTATCTCAGAAGCAAAAGCAAAGGCAGGAGAGAGTGTACTCCGTGGCTTTGGTGCTGCGGTCGATTCGTGGTCAGGTGCGCGTAATGGGCTGAATACCGAAATGGACACCGACCCCACTCATGCGCGATGAGACTGCGCATGAATGGGGCACCCGGCGTGAAGATAGGCCCGGACTTTAGTCCGGGCAATACGGCGCTGATGGAGATGGGGCTTTCAGCCCCTGGGACTAGCCTTATACGGTGGGCGGGTTGTCCATGCGATGCGCGTATGGTGTCGACGAAGAGACCCAGGGATAGGCGTCGAGCCGCTTCTTCGCGGGGTTATTGAGGATGTAGAAGGTTTGGTTGCGGAGGTCTTCCTCATCGACCACGCGGTGGGCGTGGTAGCCGTCCTGCCATATGTCGCCTGAGAAATCCTTGCGTACGGCGAATGAGAATCCGCCCTTGATGAGTTGGGCGCAGCGTTCGATGGCGATGTCGGGTGCGGGGGTTAGCAGGATGTGGACGTGGTCGGGCATGACGACGAATGCGTGAAGTTGGAATTTGCCGGCGTCGCGATAACGGAAGAGGGTGGCGATGAAGAGTTCGGCAGTTGCGGTGCGTTGGAAGAGGCGAAGACGTTGGTGAGTTATGGCAGTGAGGGCGTAGGTCTGGGGTTTGAGGCGCATGGTGGGAGGGCGTGTCCCAGGGGCTAAAGCCCCTTGTTTCTCGGTGGCCGGTGGTGCCCGGACTGAAGTCCGGGCCTATCTCAGAAGCAAAAGCGACGGATTGAGAGAGTGTGTTCCGTGGGTGTTACGGGGCGGCCCTATGGTAGCGTGGGAGGCAGTAGAATCGGAAGGAAACCTCAAGTGATGCTCCTTTTCGTCAGTTCGGCTGCGCTCCTCGCGATCGAATGTCTATATCTTCTGTGGCTCAGAGAGCGATCTTGGGAAAGAGTGACACTCCCTCGGCAGCGGATTGCGTTTCCGCCATTTTGTCCCTCTTGCTTAGTTGCGGCGACAGAGGTCGAGTGCGTGGAGGGATCGTTTTCACGAACGGTTGGGCCGACCCGGAAGGAGTTTGTTGCGCTGACTGTTCCGTACTGCAAAATATGCGGGACAGCTTTGAATTTAGACCGGAAACGCGCATGGAATGCCGTCGTGGTACCCGTCATGGTGACTATCGCGGGCTCCTGGATGTGGGGGACATTTGGAGCACCTGACGGGAACGATTGGATCGGCACCGCTTCTCTAATCGGACTACCCGTAGTTTGGCCGATCTACTCGATCTACAGCCACCGGAAACGTGCCGTTTGTGCTCGCCGATACAACCGCCAGATAATAGAGGTGAGAGCGAAACATCTTGTCTATGCAGAAGCGCTTCGACAACTAAATCCATCTGGTGAGTTGAGTGCGCCAGCCCGCTGATTACGGGAGGATCACTTATGCCCGCGTTTCAAGGCGATTGTTCTTTCGCCGTCCCTCGTTCCTTCGTCAAACAAGTCGGGATGTGTTTTCACTGCGGAGGAGAAGGCCTGAGAGCTTGGCTCGTCAAACTTCAGCATATACATGAATGAACAGAATCCAGAGTAAGTGGTCTCGCCCACGACAGTAAGGAAGTCTTCGAGGATTTGCCATAATCTCAAATCCTCCCTAACTTCGTCGGAGTTCTGCTTATTGAGCGGGCTAAGCTTAGACGCTGTTTCCGGCGACACAAATCCGCTCGGGAAATGAACGCCCAAGAGTCCATAGGATCGCCTTAGCCTTTCTCGCAGTTGCAGGTCTCGCCGTGCGCAATCCGTGTAACGGAAATAGCTTTCCTGCAACTTCTCCAATTCCTTACGGTTTTTCGCGAAGTCTCTGATCTCGTGGACCGTCCGGTGATACATCTCGCAGATAGCGTGATTCGCAATTTCGCTCATGTATGAACATTAGCACAACAAGTGTGTTGTGTGCGAGTTCTGGTGTTAACTGAAGAGGAACTCCTTCGTGCGGAGGTCGCGGATGGGGTCGCGGAGTTTTACGGCTTTTTCGAATTCGAATTTCTTGGCGGCTTCGCGCATGTCGGATTCCAGGTTGGCGATGTAGGTGTCGAGTTCGGCCTGGGTGGCGAAGTCGGGGATGCCTTCGGCTTCGTCGGTGAGGTCGGCGTAGTTGGCTTTGAGGATGCCGGCCAGGCCCATTTCGAGTGGCCGGATGATGGACATGGGCGTGATGCCGTTTTCTTCGTTGAAGAGCTCCCGCTTTTCGCGGCGGCCGGGGGGTGGACCACCGAATGACGAACAGACCGTTGACTTACAATTAGCCCATTGACGGGATGGAAATCGGGACGAGCACCACGGAGAGAACCAAATGGCACTGATGAAGACATCGAATCCGGCACTGGGCGACAAGACGTTTACCGACCTCGCCAAATCCGGCCAGTTCGGCGACCTCGCCGACACCGCCCGCATGACGCTCAGCGGCACGGTCAACAAGACCGGCATCCTGCTGCTCTGCTCCATCGCGACGGCAGCGTACACGTGGCGCCTGTTCCTTCAGGCGGCGGGCGACATGTCGGCCGTGGGACCGTTGGTGCTCGGCGGGCTGATCGGCGGATTCATCTTCGCGATGGTCACCATCTTCAAGAAAGAATGGGCGCCGGTCACCGCGCCGATTTATGCGCTGCTGGAAGGCCTGGTGCTGGGCGGAATCTCGGCCGTGACCAACGCGCGCTATCCGGGCATCGGGATCCAGGCGGTGAGCCTGACCTTCGGCACGCTGTTCGTGCTGCTGCTGGCGTATAGCTCGGGGCTGATCAAGGTGACGGACAAGATGCGGCTCGGGATCGTCGCGGCGACCGGCGGCATTGCGGTCTTCTATGTGCTGGAACTGCTGCTGGGATTCGCCGGCATCCACTTCACGCAGATCAACGGCAATGGCGCAATCGGGATTGGGTTCAGCCTGTTCGTGGTGGCCATCGCATCGCTGAACCTGGTACTGGACTTCGACTTCATCGAGCAGGGCGTCGCGGTTGGCGCTCCGAAGTATATGGAGTGGTACGGCGCGTTCGGAATCATGGTGACGCTGGTGTGGCTGTACCTGGAGATTCTGCGGCTGCTCTCGAAGATGCGCAGCCGGAACTGATTGGTGCCCCCAAGCACTCTGAGTTTGAACCAGTTGGTGGAGAACGCGTCCAAAGCTGAGGCCCTGAGCGCCGAGACTGCCAGTATCTTCGATGGGGGTGAGCACCCCTAAGTAATTGATTATATGTGGAAATGACCAGCCTATGGCTCCGCCAGCGACGGGTATACACCCGTGCGCGGGCGGCCTAGGAGGAGGGGTGTCCTAAACTGCCCTCGGGTCTTCTGCGCCGGGCCGCTCGAACTTGCCGCGCCGCATCTGGACTCCAGGTTGCGCACGAGTTCTTACCGAAGCTGCCGACGCAGTTCGCGCAGGCACGTGTCCGCGTCGATGACGATGAGTTCGATGCCGGCGATCTCCGCGAAGTCTTCGAGATGCTCTGTCGTCAGTGCCTGGCTGAAGCCGGTGTGGTGGGCTCCCCCGGCATAGATCCAAGCAGCAGCCGCTACTTTGAGACTCGGTTTCGGCAGCCATACCGCACGCGCGACAGGAAGATTCGGCAACTCCTCATCCGGCTGAACGACGTCGACTTCGTTGACTACCAGCCGGAAGCTATCTCTCATTTCCACAAGAGACGCGACCACGGCAGGCCCGCTGGGTGCAGTGAAGACAAGCCTCGCGGGATCGGCTTTGCCGCCAATCCCTAGCGGATGCACTTCGAGCGACGGCTTCCCGGCAGCGATCGACGGGCAGATCTCGAGCATGTGGGAACCAAGGACTTTCGGAATGCCGCCGAAGTCATAGGTGTAGTCCTCCATGAAGGATGTACCACCTTGCATCCCGAGCGCCATTACCTTCATGATGCGCACGAGTGCTGCAGTCTTCCAGTCGCCTTCGCCGGCAAAGCCGTAGCCGTCTGCCATCAGGCGCTGCACCGCTATGCCGGGAAGCTGGTCCAAACCGTGGAGATCCTGGAACGTGTCGGTGAAGGCGCCGAAGCCGCCCTCTTCGAGAAACGCCCGCAATCCTAGTTCGATTCTGGCGGCGCTGCGAAGTGAGTCGGGCCGATCGTGGTTCTCCGCGATGGTGTAAGCGTCGCGATATTCCGCGAGCAGCTTATCGACCTCTGAGTCGCTGAACTGATTCATGCGATCGACGAGATCGCCCACGCCGTATCCGTTGACGCTGTAGCCGAGCTGCGCCTCCGCCGAGACCTTATTGCCTTCGGTGACGGCGACGTCGCGCATATTGTCTCCGAAACGCGCCACCTTGAGGTTCTGCGATTCGTGCCAGCCTGCCGCAGCACGGGTCCATGTGCCGACCTCTGCGACTGTATCGGCGTCTTGCCAGAAGCCGACGACCACTTTCCGCGGCAGTCGCAGCCGCGCCGTGATGAAGCCAAACTCGCGATCGCCATGGGCCGCCTGGTTCAAGTTCATAAAGTCCATGTCGATGGAGGACCATGGGAGCTCGCGATTGAACTGCGTATGCAGATGCAGGAAAGGTTTTGCCAACGACTTGAGGCCTGCGATCCACATCTTCGCCGGCGAGAAGGTGTGCATCCAGAGCACAAGGCCGATGCAGTTTCTGGCGTTGCTCGCCTCCCGGCAGAGCTCGCGCACCTGCTCGCTGGTGGTCAGCACAGGCTTAAAGACAATCTTGACCGGAATCGCGCCTTCGGCATCGAGAGAGGCAGCAATCCTCTGCGAGTTTTCTGCAACCTTCGCGAGAGCCTCGGCTCCGTAAAGGTGCTGACTCCCAGTAACGAACCATACTTCGAGGTGATCCAAGTTCATTGTTGAATTCCTTTCATCGAACGATTTTTCTCAGAAGTGGGACACGGCGGACCTCATCCGGAAGTGCTCTGTGCCGTCACCTGGTCTGCCTGTGAACTGGCTCTGCGCAAGAGCAAATACACCGGAACTCCGCTCAGCACGATCAGCAACCCAGGCCATGTGGTCGCCGTTCGATAGGCGAACAGCATCGCCAGAACGATCGAGGAGCCGGCGATGTAGAGAGCCGGCAGCCAGGGATATCCCCAGCAGCGATACGGCCTGGGCGCATCGGGCCGCGTGTACCGCAAGCGGAACAGGCCAACCACCGTGAGGATGTAAAAGATGAGGGCAGCGGAGATCACGTAATCGAGCAGGTTGCTGTAGAGATTGCCGTAGGTTTGCGTTGCGGCGTTATAGGTGCGTGGCAGGACGAGTAGCAAAGACCAAAGGCATTGGATAGCGAGTGCCCATCCGGGTACCCGGGCACGGTTGAGCGTGCCGGCACGGCGGAAGAAGAGGCCATCCTGAGCCATCGCGTAGCAAGCGCGCCCGCCGGCGAGAGTGAGAGCATTGACCGTGCCGAAGGTGGAGACCATGATGAGGCAGCCCATCGCAAGCTTGCCAATTCCCGGCAGGATGGTATCAACGACCAGGGTTGCGACGCGGTCACCCGGCGCAGTCTGAATGGCCTCGACCGGAAGTACGGCGAGGTAGCAGAGGTTGCAAAGCAAATAGAGTGCAATGACGATGAAGGTGCCAATGCCAAGGGCAAGCGGCAGGTTGCGCCTTGGGTTGCGGACCTCGCCGGCGACGAACGTAATGTCGTGCCACGAGTCCGCAGAGAAGAGCGAGCCGGTCTGCGAGACACAGAGTGCGACCAGGAGTCCGAAGCCGGTCGTGGCGTCGAGAGTGCGAATCAGGGCGACATGCCGGGGGTGCCATGCATCGCTGAAGTTGGCATGGAAGATTGAGGGGTTGCGCAAGAAGGCGAGGGCGCCGAGACCCAGGAGCACGACTATGCCGGCGAGCTTCGCAACGGTGAAGATGTTTTGGATCAGCTTGCCCCAGGAGACGCCGCGGGTGTTGATGAAGCACGTCAGCAGGATGATGGCGAGGGCGAGGGCCTGGGCGGTGGAGAGCGACAAAGCGTAGCTGGGAAGGATATGGATGGGCGCGATGAGATAGTGGCTTTCGTTGACGGACGGGAACAGGACGCCGCTGAAGCGGGCAAAGGCGATGGCTACGGCGGCGATGGAGCCCGTCTGGATGACGGTGAGGAGTGTCCAGCCATAGAGAAAGCCGAGCAGAGGTGAAAAGGCTTCTCGAAGGTAGACGTACATGCCTCCCGCGGAGGGCATCATAGCGGCTAGCTCTCCATAACTGAGAGCACCGAAGACGGTGAGGACGCCGGTGATGATCCAGGCGACGAGCAGCCAGCCAGCCGAACCGACCTGCCGGGAGATCTCCGCGCTAACGATGAAGATGCCGGAGCCTACCATGATTCCGGCGACGATCATGATGGAGTCGAAGAGGCCGAGCGCTTTGCGGAACTCGGTGGGTGATTCGCCCGTTTCAGCGGCCTCTATGAGGTTCAAATCTGTTGCGAGCTGCATTCGCTTATGCCTCCAGATACAGCAGGCGGGTCCGCTGGTGGGACCCGCCTGAGTTGCAAAGTGCCGGTAAGTCTTGGGGCTAGACGACTCCTTCGTTGCGGACGTAGACGGAGTACCGCTCATCCATGATGAGGTTGAGCGGTATAAGGGTGTGAGTGGGACCGCGACCCTGGGTGCGGAACTGCAACGGGTAGCGGCGTGTACCTTCAGTCTGTTCGAACCAGATGCCGTCGTCAGCAATCGGGGGCGGGACAGGAGCGGAAGCGGGCGCATTGTTCGGCCGGCGCTGACCCGGGGAACGAGTGCTGACCGTGGGCATCGGGTATCCGTCGTCGAAGCCGCGGGGACCCGAACCACCGTAGATCATGGAGTTGGTGAGGCCCTCGCTCCCCTGGCGCACGGCGAGTACGAGCGGACCGTACATCGCGGCCTGGACCTGCTTGTCGTCCGGCGCCTGATCGATGTGAAGCGTCATAGGGATGTCAATGGTGACGACGTCCCCGGCTTTCCACGGGTGGTTGATTTCGAGATAGGTGGATGGGATGGCAGTGGCAGTCATCGGCGCGCCGTTGACTGCGACGCTGACGCCCTTGGTTGCCCAATAGGGAACCCGGACTTTAATGGCGGTCGGCTTGGATGGAGCAGCATCCACCGTGAACGTGATGGTCTGCTCGTTGGGGTATTTTGTCGTCTGGCGGAGTTGCAGGCCACGCTCTTTCCAGTCGAGTTTGGAGGGGATGAAGAGATTGACGTAGACGGACGAGTCATCGTGGAAGTAGATCGAGTCGTTGAGCTTGGCATACTCCTCGGAGCCCGTACCGGTGCAGCACCAGAAGGCATCGAACTGTGTGCCAAAGGTCTTATACATGCCGGGGCGCAGCGAGACGTAATACATCAGCATGCCATTGCGGTCCTGCGTGCCGTAGCGGACGTTGAGCAGCATGCGCTCGTAGTAGTCAAAGTGTTTCGCGTCGGGTTGCTGTCCGAAGAGATGACGGGTGAGCTTCATCATATTGTAAGAGCAGCAGCACTCCTCGGCGGCGGGCCCGAGTTGGCTGGCTACGCCGTCCGGTTCGTGCCATCCCTCGCCGTTACTGGTGCCGCCGGTGCAATAACTGTGGTGATCTTTGACGATGCGGTAGAAGTTCTGGGCAATGCTCTGGTAGCGGGTGTCGCCGGTCAGTTCGTAGCCACGAATCGCGCCAATCATCTTCGGGATATTGGTGTTGGCGTGATTGCCGTTGAGCATGTCCTGGTTGGCTGCAAGGGGCTCGAACATCTTCTTGTGTTCGAAGCGATAGCCCAGGTCGCGGTACTTGGGGTTCCCCGTGATGGCGTAGAGGTTGAAGGACGCCTCATTCATTCCGCCATGCTCGGTGAGCAGGACGCGCTGCCACTCGTCATCGGAGATGGATTTGGCGTAGGTGTCGGCCCAGTCAGCCATCTTGAGGGCGACGTCGAGGGCCTGCTTGTTGCCGGTGTGCTCATACATATCGATCATGCCGGCCAAAATCTTATGGTAGGTGTAGAAGGGAGCCCAGACCTTCTGATGGGCGCGGAGTCGGTCGTAGAAGGTGGCCGGGTATGCGCCAAGGTATCCATCTTTGGCCTGGCACTGAGCGAGAATGGCGACGAGATCGTTGGCCTTGGCGACGATGACCTCGTCCCCGGTACTTGCATGGACGAAAGCGCACGAAGAGAGGTAATGGCCGACGTAGTGGCCGCGCAACTCACAGTCGGGGGCCTCCCAGCCGCCGATGGGTTCTGCGTCGGAGGGGATGCCAACGGTGACGCGGAAGTTATGCGCGAGTCGCTCGTTGGGCAGGGAATAGAGATAGCTCCGATTGAGCTCCATCATGTCCTTCCAAAAGCTGGGCAGGAGACGGACCTGGGTCATGGAGAACGGCTCCGCTTTCCACTTGATCTTGGCGACGGCGGCGCGGGTGAGCGAAACGTTGGCAGTATCTATGCCGCTTGACGCCATGGCCTTGCTATCTGCCACGGCCGCTCCGGCTTTCGAAGGCAGAAGAGTTAAGGCGCCTGCAGCGGCTGCACCGCCGAGAAAATGTCTACGTGTCGGTTTCAGGTTCATGTTGCCTCATCTTGCTGGCCGTTTTTCAAGCGTTCTGCGGATACAATTTAGAGTACATAGAAAATCACCTGCGCGTCATTCTTGTCAACAAAAGGCTGAGGGCGCGAAGCGAAGGAATCATTGTGGCGAGGACGAAGCTGCCGGACACTCTAACTTTGCGTCGCCAGCCGGGGCCAGTTTTTGCAGCGCGGACAGTGCGACAACCTTTGGGGCGAGTGTCTCCCACTCCTGGACGGCAACCCCGGCGTGCTGCTGACCATCGCCGGAAGCATCGAACACGGCGCGGAGGCAGCGCGTCGTCACGCGATCGAACTTCACGTCGACAAAGGAACCCATCGTAGTCGGATAGCCGCTCGCGTTCGCGACAGGACGCCATTCGTCTCCACTGCGATATTCGAGGTGCCAGGCGGCAGGCGGAGCTACTCCGATGTTCGCACCTTGGCGGTGATCGCTCCAGAACATGATGCGCGAGCCGTCCAGCGTGACCGGCTTGGCCCACTCATACTGAATCCACTGGCTGGCGGGGTTGTGCGGCGTCCAACTACCCCACATATCCGGAGGCAAGGGATTCGGCCGGACGATGCCGTCGTTGAGCGCCTTGATCCAGTACTGGACTGGAACCGGCTCATTGGATGCAGTCGCGCGTGCCGCCGAGGCAATGTTGCGGGTCGGCGCCGCCGGCGGCCTCGGCTCATGCGTCTGTTTGACCTTAAGCATCCGCGCGGGCGAGACGCTGTCGTCCCACTGCACGGTGTCGATTGCGACACTGCGTCGGAAGTGTCCGCCTCCCTTGGCGTCGGCGGTGTGATAGATGATGTACCACTTTCCCTTGAACTCGATGACGCCCGGATGCGACGTGGTCGAGGAGACAGGGTCGAGGATGACGCCTTGATAGGTCCATGGCCCAAGCGGCGAGTTGGATGTGCCATAGGCAATGCAGGCGTGATAGTTCGCTGGTGTGCAGGGCGAATGGGGGCCTGCCTGGTTGTCGGCGTAGACCATGTAATAGGTGTCCTTGCGCCGGAAGAGCCACGCTGCCTCGAAGAATCCCGTGAGGCTGTCGACCTTTACTACCTTGCCCTTGGGCGTCACCATATCCGGTTCGAGCTCGACACCGCGGAGCTGACCGAACGTACCCCAGTACAGATAGACCCGTCCGTCGTTATCAACCATCGCGGTAGGATCGATGTTTTCGATTTTGTTGGGCTCGGGCAGCGACTGGGAGACGATCGGGCCACTCGGATGAGCATCCTTCCACGGCCCAAGCACACTGTCGGAGACGGCGACGCCAATTACGGATGGTTCGGCGTGTTCACGCTTTCCTTCCTCTACCGGTGCAAACAGGTAGAAGCGCTTATCTGGACCCTGAACGATCTGTCCGGCCCAGGCGTGGCCCGGTTTTGACCAGGCAAACACTGCCTCGGGTCGCAGGATGCCGGGATAGTGCAGCCACTGTTTTGAGGCGACGTTCTTTGTCGCGAACAGCTGCCACTCGTTCATGACGAAGTTGTTGGCATTGGGAGGCGCCTCGTCGCGTCCGGCGATGATGTACAACTTGTCGCCGACGACGACCGGGGCCGGATCGGCGGAGTAATAAGAACCGTCGGAGAGTATCGGGTTGCCGGCGCTATGGATGACGCGTGGCTGCGGCTCTTGTGTCAACGCCAGGGAAGATACCGCCAGAAGAACAAGGATGGCAGCACAAAGGGCGACAAGGCGCACGTTTTTCAATAGTCCTCACATTCGAGCCAAGGCTTGCGGCTGCTGCCATATATTTATACGTTATTGTATACATTGAATCAGGGCAGAACTTCCAGGAGACGGTAAATGGATCGACGTCGATTCCTTCAGTGTGGCGCATTATTGGTTCTTCCAGTCTTCGGTCGCGTCGTCTGTCAGACACCCTCCAACTCTCCCTTTCAGGTGAAGTACACCTCCACCGGTGTCTCCAGCCTACAGAGGGTCCAGGACAAATACGCCACCGACTACATTCAGTCCGGTCACGCGCTTGGCGACATCACCATCCGCTATCGCACTGAGGGAACCGGCCCGTGGAACGAAATCTCCGCCGCCAGCCGCGATCTTGGAGTGGAGGGCAGTGCGCAGAAAGCTGCCGCGGCCTACACCATCAGCCGCGTGCAGCCCACGCTCGTCGGCGGTGCCCGCGTCTCCGCCTCGGTGAGCGGCCCCGGCGTCCGCGTGCTCAGCGCCGCCTTTGAGCCCTCCACCTCACACGACATCGGCGCGACACGCTTCATCTGGACGGCGAAGAAGGGATCCAGCGAATGGGTCGAGTACGACTTCGACAAGCCGCAAACGATCCACTCAGCCGAGGTCTTCTGGGCCGCCGACGCAGGCCGCCGTCTGAACACCAAACTTCCAGTCGCCTGGAAGATACTTTACAAAGCAGGCGACGATTGGAAGGACGTTCAGCAGGAGAAACAGTCCCCGATCGCCGCCGATATTTTCAACCAGACTACCTTCCGGCCCGTCACCACCACCGGCATCCGGCTGCAGGTGCAGCTTGAAACCGATGCCACTGCGGGTATGCTCCAGTGGCGCCTCAACGGCGAGCCCGCCCGCATGGTTCAACCTGTCGATGATCTTCAGGCCTCCGAGACCTTTCAGCCCTCGGGCGACGCCCTCGTCTGGACCATCGCCCTCCACAACCCCACTGACCACCCCATCGAGATCGGCGACCTCTCCGTCGGTCTGCCCATGAATCGTCATTACGTCGGGGATAAGACCGAGACCTACACCAAGCGCGTTATCCAGCACAGCTCCATCGCCGGCGACGGCTCATACATCTACTGGATGCGCACCAACGCCGAAGGGCCCTACCTAGTCATGACACCCTTGGCCGGCACGTCGCTCGAGTACTTCCAGGAGCTGCCCTCCACCAGAATCTACAACGCCTACATTCACTCCTCGGCCAGTTTGGCCGATCTCAAAGCCAAGGGCGGCAACTGGCGCCTGCCCGCCACCCATCTCGTCTTGGCGCCGAAGGGCAACGCTGGCGACAGCAAGACCTACAGCTTCCGGTTCCGCTGGGCTCCTGATTATGACGGTGTTCGCGAGGTGCTGTATCAGGAGAAGCTGTTCGATGTCGCCGTCGTCCCGGGCATGACTGTGCCCACCGACCTCGACGCCGAATTCTCCCTCCACACCCGCAATGCCGGTCTGAAGATCGATGCCGAGCACCCCGAAAAGACGCAGGTCACCGCCCTTGGCGAACATGGCAAAGACATTCACGTCTACAAGGTCCACTTCAGCAAGCTCGGCGAGAATATGCTCAACGTCCGCTACGGCGACGGACAGTATCTCTCGCTCGAGTTCTTCGTCACCGAACCCATCGAGACCCTCTTCAAGAAGCGCTCCGCCTTCATTGTTTCCCACGAGCAGCACACCGATCCCACCAAGTGGTACAACGGCCTGTTCTCGCAGTGGGACATGAAAAATCACATTCTGCGCAGCCCTGACGATCTTGACGGCCTGCAATCCTACGCGGTTGCTTGCGACGATACCGAGCTTGGCAAGTCCGCGTTCATCGCCGGCAAGAATATCGTCTACCCATCGCAGAAGGAGATCTCCGTGGTCGAGGATTACATCAGCAAGTTTGTCTGGGGAGGCCTGCAGGAGACCACGAAGGAGAAAATTCCTTACGCCGTTTACGGCATCCCGAACTGGAAGGTCAACCGCGAAAGCCCCGATCCCGGCACCAAGGGCCAGGAACACGTCTGGCGCATCTACGATTATCCTCACGTCGTGGCGATGTACTACAACATGTATCGCGTCGCCCAGCTATACCCGGAGACCACCAAATACCTCGACAGCAAGGGCTACCTCGAGCGCGCTTTCGGGACCGCCAAGGCCTTCTTCACCGTACCCATGGACCTCATCAAGTGGTCTCCCTATGACACAGGCACCTACAACGAGATCGTCATCCCCGACCTCATCGAGGCGCTCGATCGGGAGGGCCAGCACGACGAAGCCGCCTATCTGCGCGGCGAATGGGAGAAAAAGGTCAAATACTTCATCAACGACCACCCGTACCTCTACGGCTCTGAATACCCCTATGACACCACCGGCTTCGAGTCCACCGCCGCTCTCGCCAAGTACGCGATGGCTCGCCTGCAGGCACCTAGCGCGACGCCCGGTTCTCAAGGGCTTCCCGGACAGGCGGCCTTCGCAAGCCAGGTCAAGTACGACGACGCCAAGACCTTCCTCGATGGCCAGTTCGCCCTCAACGTCGCCAGCCGTGGATGGCTTGAGACCGCGTACTATGACATGGGCAGCGACTACCGTGGCAACGGCAACATCTCCTACACCCTCAGCTACATGTCGCAGATGGGCGGATGGGGCATCCTCGACTATGCCTACTATCAGTCACGTGATCCAGCGAAGTACCTTCGCCTCGGCTTTCCCTCCTATCTCAGCTCTTTTGCCCTGATCAACTCTGGCACTGCCGAGTCGAATTACGGTTACTGGTACCCCGGCAAAGACAACGACGGGGGAGCAAGTGGCGGCTTCGAGGCTCGACCCTGGGGACGTGCCTGGCTGGGTAATAAGGAGATGGGCCGAGGCCCCTGGTGGTACTCGGGCGAGATCGAACTTGGCTTTAGCGGAGCTCTTCGCGACGCAGCCACTGTCGCTGTCGACGATCCTATCTTCGGACGCTACGCTTACGGCGGCACCATCGCGCAGCACGGCGGCCGCACCGAGGTCGTGCCTCACGACGGTCTGCGCGAGCGCCTCCACATCCTCACCGGCGGCCAGCGCGTGCACCTGCTCCTTGATCGCGATGCTTTCGCCGCGGGGAAGTCGATCTCCTACGACGACGGCCTCGCGCACCTGCGCTTCACGCTTGAAAACCATGCCACCTTTGCCCACCCGATCGCACTCGCGCTCACAGGTCTTTCTGCCGGAAGTTATCGCTTGGTCGTCGACGGCGTGCGGCGGCCCGCTCAGGCTCCGGTCGATGGTGCTCTCAACCTTCAGGTGCCCATTTCCGGCAGGCCGGTCACGGTCGAACTTGTACGGGCCGAAAAGTAGTTCTCAAAAAGAAGTCAAACTTGATCGAGGTACTCCGATGCGCATCGAACCCAATTCGCGAACACCGCGGAATCCCGCTCTTTCGGCTGTCACCGGCATCTGCCATCTCACTGCGGTGCTGGCGCTGACGGCGACTCTGGCGCTTTCCTCACAGGCACCCGCACAGGCACCTGCACCCACACAAGCACAAGCACCGGCGCAGGCTCCGCGCGGTCCGCGCGTCTTGCCTCCAGGCCCGATGATGGATGGCGGCAAGATAACGCTGAAATCCCCCACCCTCAGCGTCGAGCTCCTCAAATATTCTGGAACCGTCGCGCAGTTGAACCCCAAGGCCGACCCCGCCCTGGACTACACTCCCGGCGACCGCCTCAAGGAGCGCTCTGCCGACACCTTCTACCATCTCGGCGATCTCGATCTGCGTATCCGTGCCGCAGGCGCTACCGACTGGACCGACATCTCCACCGCCTTCCACCGTGCGCCCGTCGCCGTCACCGCCTCCGACGCCACCCATTTCACCAGCGACGTCACCTCCAGCCTGCCCGACGGCACGCCCCTCAAGATCGTCCGCACCTGGGCGGTCGAGGGCGGCGACCTTGTCCTCCGCTTCACTGTCAGCAACACCGGTGGTTCCCCCGTCGAACTCGGCGGCGTCGGCATCCCGATGGTCTTCAACAACATCATGAACGGACGCACGCTCGACCAGTCCTACCGAACCTGCTCGTTCTACGACCCCTACATAGGCGAGGATGCGGGCTATGTCCAGGTCATCCGCCTGAGCGGCGTCGGTCCTGTGCTGCTCGTCGTGCCCGACGGCCACACCCCCTTTGAGGAGTGGAAGCCCATCCTCGATCGCCGTGATCGCGAGACCGGTAAAGGCGTCCTCGGCAATGACCCCACACCCCGGGGCACCACCTTCGAAGGCTCGTACGACTGGATGGT
>PKWK01000048.1 GCA_003133205.1 Granulicella sp.
CCGACTGCCTTTTGTAGTAACAATAACCCTTGCTCAAAAGCGTCGGGGCGCGGAGGGCAACCGGGCACGTAGACGTCGACAGGAAGAAACTTGTCCACGCCCTGTACCACGCTGTAGATGTCATACATTCCGCCCGAATTGGCGCAAGACCCCATGGATATCACCCACCGCGGCTCCATCATTTGCTGGTAGAGCCGCAGGATCACCGGGGCCATCTTGATGAATACGGTGCCAGCAACCACCATCAGGTCGGCTTCTCGAGGTGTCCCGCGAATCACTTCCGCACCGAAGCGGGCGATATCGTACTTGCTGGTCAGACTAGTCGCCATCTCCACATAGCAACAAGAGAGTCCGAAGTTGAATGGCCAGATAGAATTCTTTCTCCCCCAGCCGAGCAGATCCTGAAGGCGTGAAAAAACGACGCTGCGCCGGATGGCGTTCTCATTGGGATCGTCACCGGGGTGTACAAGCTCCGCGAGGGCGTTACGTTGGGCGTACGGAGACGGCATCAAATTCTCCTCTTTGCGTTATGCCCCGCCGGATACCAGTCGAGCGCACCAGTGCGCCAGAGATATGCAAACGTTGCGGTGAGAACTCCGATAAAAATGAGAACTTCTCTGTAGCCTGCCCAACCGAGTTCGCGTCCCGCAACTGCCCAGAGGAGGATGAAGACCGCCTCGAGGTCGAATACCACGAAGAATGTCGCAACGAGGTAGAACTTGACGGATAGGCGTACTTGCACGGAGCCTTCGGAAACAATTCCCGACTCAAACGGAGTACCTGTGGCCGGTTCCGCGTGCCGTTGCCCCAGAACATACGACAAGGACAGCATGACCGCGACGATGATAATCACCGCCGCAAAGTAGACCGCCAAAGGCCAGATCATCACTGTTTTGCCCCCGTCGCTTCGTTATTCGGACTCAACGATGAACTGTGAGGCCAAATGTCAGATTGTCCGCCAGGGAATCGTTTCGCAATAGATCGTTTATCACGGCCTAGAGTACGTTCATCACGATTCAGGAGGACGGAAAGCTCATAACAGCTAACAACACCCCCCAACTATTCTATGGTCAAGTCTAATGGAATCATCTCATTACAAGGATCGGGAGAATCAAATCCGATTCTTGGAACCTAAAGGACTAGCAAAGTGTGCGTCTGCCTGAATGCCGTCAGTCAGTGGTGTAACGGTTCGGATTTCTGTATCGTATCGGCGTGTTCGTCTGGAAAAGTTTGGATTTGAAGCGTCGTCTCGAAGAGAGTGCCCGATTCTTTGAGATTGTCGTCCGAACACAAGCCCATGCGCCATCTGAATGTGCGTGAATCCGATTTTGCGGTGTGCCGGTACTCAGGTGCATGCACATTAGGAGCGTCAGGTTGAACGCACTTACTTGAGCAATCCACCGCTTCAGAAAGTTCCTCTGTCTTCTTACGTCACAACGCCGCATCCCTCCGGTATCGCCGTAAGGGGGAGGCTGCGTTTCACGAACTCACTTCGCCTCACTGCCAAAATTGCGGAGAGGCTGGCATTGCGCGCAAGTGAATTGTGCACCTCATTACGCGGGCTGAGGCGATTTATGACTATCTAAAGGTCCAATAATTTACAAATCCAAGTTCTCCTTAGCCTGGAAGATGTGGTTGACCGATTTCGCTACGCGAGTTCATGACGATGGGAGGCGAATACTTGCGCGACGATGTATATCGTGTAACGATATATCCATGAGATATCAAACTCTGATAGGAGGTCAAGACTTGCTGCTCAGAACCTTGGCTGAATTTCGTTTTGAGTTACGCCGCTTCTTGCACTTCAGCGAGTGTGCAGCGGTGCAAGCAGGACTTCACCCGCAGCAGCATCAACTTTTGCTGCAGGTGGCTGGTGCACCTGAGAGTGTTGTAGTGACGATTGCGTATGCGGCCGATCGACTTGGGCTGAAGCACAACAGTACTGTCGAACTTGTCGATCGGTCGGAACGCGAAGGCCTGCTGACGAGAACAGCGGATACAGACGACAGACGGCGGGCAATATTGCGAGTGACTCGCAAAGGCAAGCAGGTTCTGGGCAAGCTAGCGGGCAGTCATGCGCGAGAGTTGAACGAACTGGCACCGCGATTGGCATCGGCGATGGAGCATATCGCACTGCATGCGCACAGTGGCACTGGCGCGGAGGCTCAATGATATCGCGTCCCTCTGCGTTGCGTGACTTCACAGTGGATCGCAGGGTGTGGCTCCTCACTGGGGTAGCCCTCGTAATCGGCACGGGGGCGGCAGCTTTGGCCGTAATCTTGTTGAGATTGATCGCGCTGGCGACAAATATCTTCTATTACCACAGGCTGAGTCTGACCATGGTAGGACCTGCCGGATCGCCCCTTTCGCCATGGCTCATGATGCTAACTCCGGTCGTTGGTGGCCTTCTGGTTGGGCTCATGGCCTTCTACGGGTCGGACAAGATCCGAGGCCACGGAATTCCTGAGGCAATTGAAGCGATTCTGCTAAACGGCGCGCGTGTAGATCCTAAAGTCGCAGTGCTCAAGCCCCTCTCGGCAGCGATTGCGATTGGCTCGGGAGGGCCTTTCGGCGCAGAAGGCCCCATCATCATGACGGGCGGAGCCTTTGGTTCACTGGTAGCGCAATGGCTCAAGTTGACCCATGCCGAACGAACAACGCTGCTGGTGGCAGGAGCTGCGGCCGGCATGTCGGCAACTTTTGCGGCTCCGTTGGCAGCGATCTTGCTTGCGGTCGAGTTACTGCTTTTCGAGTGGCGGCCACGTTCCCTGGTTCCGGTGGCTGTGGCTAGCATAATGGCCGGTGCATTACGCGTTTACTGGCTCGGGCCGGGGCCGCTCTTCCCGGTCACATTGCATTCGGCGATTCACTTGGAGCAGTCTCTGCTGGTGGCTGCTCCTTTGGGCATACTGGTTGGATTTACCTCGGCTGGATTGAGCCGCCTAATGTACGGCTTCGAAGACGGGTTTGAACACTTTTGCGGCCGTTTGCGCGTGCACTGGCTGTGGTGGCCGGCAATTGGCGGGATCGGTATAGGAGTGGGTGGGTTCTTCTTTCCGCGAGGACTTGGCGTCGGGTACGACAACATCGCGGAGGTTCTGCGCGGGAATGCTCCGGTGGCGCTTCTGCTCGGACTCATTGTGGCCAAGTCGTTGATGTGGGCGTTTTCATTGAGTTCTGGGACGTCAGGCGGCGTGTTGGCGCCTATATTAATGATCGGAGCGGCGCTAGGAGAAGG
>PKWK01000150.1 GCA_003133205.1 Granulicella sp.
CCGATCGAGCAGGAGGGCACGTATCCGCTCCCCGAAGCGCAGCTCGACCGCTTCCTCATCAAGATCCGCGTGCCCTACCCCACCCTCCCCGACGAGCGCTCCATCCTCGACCGCCATCACGCCAGCACCGAACCCAAGGACCTTGAACTCACCCCGCTCAACCCGGTCGACCCCGCGCTCCTCGCCTCCGCTCGCCGTGAGATCCGAGCCGTCCGCATCGAGCCCGCCCTCTTCGACTACCTGCTCACTATCGTCCGCCGCACCCGCGACTGGCCGGCCCTCGCCCTTGGCGCATCCCCCCGAGCCAGCACCAGCCTAATGCTCGTCGCCAAGGCTCACGCCGCCCGCGACGGCCGCGACTTCCTCATCCCCGACGACGTCAAACTGGCCGCCATCCCCGTCCTCCGCCACCGCCTGGTCTTCCGCCCCGAAGCGGAACTGGAGGGCTTCGACACCGATCGCGTCATCCAGGACATCCTCACCGCAACCGCCCTACCAAAATGACATTCCCATCGTCAGCGGCAGCCAATAATTAGGACAGGAGATCCCCGAGTGCAGACGCTCATTCCCGAACCCGTCACCGCCGTCGCCCGCCCAAACGGGCGCTTCGGTCGCGCTCTGGGCTTCGGCCTCACTCCGCGAGCGCTTCTGCTCCTGCTCGCCGGGACGCTCCTCTCTATCCCTGCATTCTTCCACCCGCACCGCCTGTGGATCATGCTTGCCTGGGACGCCTTGGTCGCCACGCTCATCCTCTTCGACCTCACCCAGCTCCCATCGCCTGACAACCTCACAATCACTCGCCGCTTCATCCACTCGCCCGCGCTTGGCGAGCCAACCGAGATTGTCCACGAGATTCTCCAACAGTCGAACGCCCTCCTCGAAGTCCGCGTCACCGACGAGCTGCACCTCGCGCTCATCGCCTCACCCCAAACTCAAAATATCCTGGCCTACCCCCGCGAACCGGCGAAGACCGTGCAATCATGCTATCCAAGTCGCCGCGGCGACTTCCGCTTAGGCAAAATCTTCCTCCGCTACCGTGGCGCTCTCCGCCTGGTCGAACGCTGGGCCGTTGCCAACACTGAACAGCAAGTTCGCGTCTTTCCCGCCACCGAGCAGAGCACCGGCAAAACCGCCTTCTACCTAATGCGCGCACGCCAGATTGAACTCCAGAAGCGCCGCCTGCGGCTGCGTGGGACCGGCCGCGAGTTCGAGAGCCTACGCGACTACCAACCAGGCGACGAGATGCGCAACATCTCGTGGACCGCGACCGCACGCCGCGCCCACCTCATCACCCGCGAGTTCACCACCGAGCGTTCGCAGAAGGTGTGGATTGTGCTCGACGCGGGCCGGCTCTCGCGCACCGCCTTCGAGATGCGCCGCAGTCAGCCCGAGGTACGCGGAGAGGTCGAGCAGGACGCCGCCGAGCAGCATCTGCTCACGGTCACACAGCTCGATCAGGCCGCGTCAGCCGCCGTCATGTTGGCGCAGGTGATCGCCGGCTCGGGCGACAAGTTTGCCCTGATGACCTACGGGCGCAAGGTCCAGCAGCAGCTTCTACCAGGCGCAGGCCCCAGCCATCTGCGCCTATTGATCGACCAGCTCTCGCAGGTGCGCTCCGAGGCCTCCGAGGCTGACCACCTCCACGCCGTCGCGCGCCTCAAAAACCTGCAGCGCCGCCGAGGCCTTGTCGTCTGGGTGACCGAGATGGCCGAATCCGCCGGTCGTCCCGAAGTTGTCGCCGCGGCCGCCGAGCTTATCCGCCGCCACTTGGTTGTGCTCGTCCTTCTCACCCACCCCGAACTCGACAGGCTCGCCACACGCGAGCCTCGCACGGTCGACGAGATGTTCGCCTCAACCGCCGCCCAGGAGATGCTCGAACGCCGCCGTGCCACCGTAGCTCAGCTTCGTCAGCAGGGTGTCCTGGTCATCGAAACCTCGCCCGCCGAGGTCGGTGCGGCCGCCATTACCAAGTATCTCGAAGTCAAAGCCCGGGGCCTTCTCTAGTCGAGTTCGTTGGAACGAGCCTGCTGTCTTCCACCCTCGCTCAACCAGAACCCAAGCCCTGTCAACAGAAACAAACAGACTGCGAATTTCAGCGCCACCGGAGCGTTCGTAGGCGAGAGAAACGCCTCCAGACAACCTGCGATGATCAACATTGGAATCGTCCCCGAGATCAGCCGCACGGATTCGCTGCCTGCCAGCGCCAGTGCATCCTTCCTTCGCATCATTCCCGGAAACAGCAGCCCGGCCGCCAGGCGCAGACCCGCGCCCCCGGAGATGAAGATCGCCGGCAACTCCAGCGCCCCATGCGCGGCGACGAAGCTCCACAGGCTCAATGCCATGTGATGCTGCCCGCATGCGACGCCGACGACGCCTATGTTGACGCCGTTGGTAACTAGTAGATAGATCGTCCCCAGACCCGCGATGATTCCGCTGGCAAAAGTATAAAAGCAGACGCCGATGTTGTTGGTCATGATGGCGCTCGAAGCTTGCGGCTTCGCTGTCAGAACCGAATCGGTCCACATCTGGTGGTGTTCGATCTTGTCGATCATCTCCGGTCCCAGCATTGCATGCACAAACGCCGGACGGGCCAGCGTCACCAGCGCTCCCAGTAGCGTACCCGCAAGAAACAGCAACAGCGCGGCGGTCGTATAGGGCAGCAGGCGGCGAAAAATACGGGGATATCCATGTGCCAAAAACTCCCACACCGTCGCGGGACTCAACTTCTGACCCGAGTAGATGTAATTGTGTGCGCGGCTCACCAGTTGGTTTAGGTATGCTTCCAACGTGCGGGAGGAATGGTCCGCCCGCGTAGCCGAAAGATCCGCCGCAGCCTGCCGGTACAGCAACCCGAAGTCGCGCAGATCATCGCTCGACAGCGTTCTTAGACTGCTAGATTCAACACGCTGCACCAACGCTTCAAGCCTATTCCAGTTCTCCTGACGAATTTCAATCCAGCGATTCGAGATCATAGACAATGAGTATTCCCGGCCACGAGAACCAGCTTGATCAGCTTAACATCGAAACTCCCGAGCAGGTTGATCTTCGGCTCCCGATCGCGGGCATCGGTAGCCGATTTCTCGCGATCCTCACCGACACCATCATTCAGATCGTCGCGGAGTTGCTGCTCGTTCTGTTTATTGTGGTGTTTCTGAGCGCCTCCCAGCGAGAGCGCTTCGGCGATGTCTCCGACACTGCCGGCAAGTGGCTAGTCGCCGCAATCATCCTATTCAACTTTCTGCTCTTCTGGGGATATTTTGCGTTGTTCGAAGCCTTCTGGAACGGCCAGACGCCGGCCAAGCGGCTTGTCAAAATCCGCGTCATCAAGGACTCTGGCCGGCAGATCACACTGTTCGAAGCCCTTGCACGCAACCTGATTCGTGTCATCGATATGATTCCGCCAAATTTGTACTTCGTCGGTCTCGTCTCTATGCTCTGCAACAAGCAACAAAAGCGCCTTGGAGATTTTGTCGCAGGCACTATCGTGATCCATGAACGGGACAATGAACAGCCCGTGTTAGGGCACAACAGCCGCAGCATCACCACCTCCGTTTATCAACCGCCTCTATCTGAATCGGTGAAACGGATAGGCGCATTTCAACCCCCCGCCGATGCCGTAGCGCGGCTGCGGGCCGAGGATCTTAATGTGATTGAGTCCTTTCTTGCGCGTGCTCTGGACCTCGATCTATCGACGCGAGCCGAAATCGCCAGTCGAATTGCCACCTCGATGTTTGCGAAGATGAACCTTCCGCTTCCCCAGGACGTGAACCCAGAGCGCACGCTCGAAGCCATCTCGTATGCCATGCGGTCGCACAGCAGGATTTGATTCGTCACAAAACAACACTAGTCCCTGACAATCGATTGATGCTTTGTACAAGAGAGACTGGAGCTCCGCCGAACAAGAGTTTCGGCCTTGCCATTGAGTTGAACCCCAATAGTCAGGATGCACATTTCATGTATGCCGGCTATCTCATCTCTCTCAAGCGCAATCAGGAATGGCAGACGGAGATCCAAAACGCCCTGGCGCTTGATCCCATGAGTTCCTTCACGCGCACGTTCTATGGCTGGCAACTGGTTTATCTCGGGCGCCCCGATGAAGCGATCGAAGTGCTGCAAAAGGTGCTCGCGTCACAACCCGATTTTGCTTCTGCACACTTGGGCCTGTGGGGGCCGGATCGGAATGGAGAATTGCGGCACGTTCGTTGATTCACTACCTCTTAACCCTGCCGGGACGGAGCGACACTGGTGTCAGTTCTGGTGTCAGTTTCATTTCTAAGTGGGTGCTTGGCTGTGCGACGTCAGATTCCCAAATCCAGCCCATGTTTCAGCTATGCCAGCAGCACCTCGATGCCTCTGCTGCGCAGCAACTCTACATATTCAGGAGCAAGCTCGCTGTCTGAAACGACAGTGTCGGCGGCTTCCAGCGGTGCAACGGGGATCATTCCGCTTCGTCCGAACTTGCTATGGTCGGCAACGATGATTACCCGGTTGGCAATCTCAATCATCTTCTGCTCCGACCCGACGACCAGCGTGTTGTTGTTGCTGAATCCCGCATCGGAAACGCTGCCGATGCCCATGATGAGTACGTCGGCACGAATCAGGTTCAGCATCTGTTCACACAGCGGGCCGAGCATCACACGGATGCGTGGGTCAAGATACCCGCCCGTCAACGTCAGTTCTATGTTTCGCCTCGCTTCGAGGGTCTCCGCGATGGGCAGGGAATTCGTGACAATATGCAGCGACCTCGACGCCAATTCTCCGGCTACTGCCGCCACCGTCGAGCCGCCATCCAGAATAACGGTCTGGCCGTCTTCAATCAGGCCGGCTGTCAGGCGGGCAATGCGGCTCTTCTCATCACTGAAGCGCCCACTCTCTACGGTGAAGTCGAACGCTTCGCTCGCATGGGGCTGCACTGGAACCGCACCGCCGTACACCCTCTTGAGGACGTTTTGCTCTTCCAGATCGTCCAGGTCCCGGCGAACGCTGGACTCAGACGCATCCAACTCACGGCAAAGAGTCTCCAGGTCAAGGAAATCCTTGGAGTCCAACATCTGACGGATTCTCAGTTGCCGTTCAGCAGCTTTCATCGTGGAGTGGCAGAGTCCTGCCATCTGTAAGATGGGTCAGATTCCCTCAAGGCGTTTCATCCTATTGTCGAAGTCGTTCACTGCTTTCCCATCGCTCCCATTACCGCGTCGGTCACTGTCTTCACCAACCGCTCAATCTCAGGCGCGTCGGCCGTGCCGATACTGACGCCATCTCGCGCGCAGGGAAGTAGTGCAATGGAAGTGTTTGTCTCGAGATCGGACAATTGGCATTCCTTCATTCCCGAAGCGTCGAACCGGGCGTCGGGCAGACCGATGCTCTTCTTGATGTCCAGCAGAGCGGCGGTGTGCTTTTCCGAAATCTGCGAGATTGGAACCCCTAGTTGCGACGCCAGCATCAGCGTCCAGCAATACGTGTCGACCACCTCCGCGTACCACTCGGCGTGGGTAACCGTGTCCGCCCAGCAGATGATGCCATGGTTGGCGAGCAGCACAGTGTTGTGCTGCTTTACATACGGCAGCACGGTCTCTGCGAAGGCCTTCGTGCCCGGCGTCTCATACGGCGAGACCGCCACCTTGCCCACGAAGACCTCGAACTCAGGGATCACCCGGCTTGGCGGAACGCGTCCCGTGATCGCATACGCGGTTGCATGGGGTGGATGACAATGCACTGCACCTTTCGCTTCCGGCACAGCCTTGTAGATCTCGAGGTGCAGAAGAATCTCGCTGGTGCGGGGCCTCTTGCCGGCAACCTGCTTGCCATCCAGATCGACCATGCACAGATCATCGGGCGTCAGGTCGAACTTGCTCACCAGGGTCGGCGTGCAGATCACTTCGTTCGGCCCGATGCGATAGGAAATGTTGCCGCCGTTGCCGTCGACATACTGGCGGTTCCATAGCTTTTTCCCAACCGCACATATCTCTATCTTGACCGCCTCCGCCTCAGGCGTGGTGAACAGGCGCGGATCGGCTGCGCTGCGCGTCTGTGGCGTACTCTTCGCGGGGCCGCTGTAGCCGCCTGCGACATTGATGATGCGCGCCGTTGCGCCGCCGTTGTTGGTCCCGCTTTGCGCCGGAACCACGCCCGTCGAGGCCCCGCCTATCACCAGCTCAATACCGTTCTGTCGCAGAAAATCGCGGGCCGAAGGAGTAACAACACATCGCTCAGCCACGCGCACATGCGTCACACCGGCTGTGACTGCGCCTTGCACATCGCGCATCGTCAGTACATTCTGGCCGAAAATATCCATGTTCTTCACTTCAACACCTCAGATTCTTGAAATTGTTTATTGCCGGTTGTGATGGAGTCGACAATCAATGTGCAATACGCGTCCACCGGAACTGAACTCGGCCAGAAGGGATTTGCGGCTTCACGGCCTTCCGTAAAAGCCACCATCTGACCCTTTGCCGCGCCAAGCGCATCCACGGCAACCAACGATTTGCCGCCGCCCAAACCATTCTTCGCAACCAGGTTGGTCATCGTAACTGGTTCCAGTACGACCAGTGTCTTCCCGAGTAACTCCGGGACGGCCGGACTGAGTGTGACATGTCCGCGAACGATGCCCAGCCTCATGCGCTCCTCCCGTTGCTCCGCTGCGGTATCTGTACCTGATCCACAATGCCGACAACCACCATGCGTGCCGGCGTTGTGTTGCCATATCGTTCCCGCGCAATGTCGCCGTCGGTGGAGACCAACACGGTCGATCCGTTCGCAGCGCCAATCCAGTCGATAAGCACCAGTGGTTCCGGGCCTGTGCTGCCATCGGCTTCAAGCCGCTGGGCCACCAGGAAGCGGCAGCCGTCCAAAGTCGCGTGCTTTGCCGCCGGAACTACTGTGCCGTCGATGCGAGCGAGAAACATGGCTAGATGATCCTCAAGGCATTGCCGATCGTGAGCTGCCGCTCGCGGGTAAACGTAAGCGGCGTAGTAATGCCCTCGCCGGTGGGAGTCGCAATGCTGTGGCTCAGATATCCGGGTCCGCCAAACCCCAGCGAGGCCAACGACGAAGCGTTATTGACGAAGATCGTCGTGTCCATGGCGCGCGCCATGCGAGTTACGTTGTCAACATTCTTGGAATGAATGATGGCAGTGTGCCGGTAGCCGTGTTCTGCCTTCACTGCCGCCGCGATACCCTCGTCGACATCCTTCACGCGCACAATCGGAATGAACGGCATCATCTGCTCTTCCACAACGAAGGCATGGTCCTCGTTGGTCTCTCCGAACAGAATTTGCGTGCTTTCGGGAACGCTGACGCCGGCAGCCCGTGCCAGCACCGCAACGTCTTTGCCCACGAGTTCCTTCCTCACATGTGCGCGAGCGCAGCCCTTGCCATCGCCCTCGAAGGTAAAGGCAGCCTTCGTCAATCGGTCAATTGCCGCCTTGTCCAATTCAAAGCCGCCAGCGTTGTGCATCGCCTGCATGAACGCCCGGAATACGGATGCGACGACAAACACCTCTTTCTCGCCGATGCAGAGCAGGTTATTGTCGAATGCTCCACCCAGGATGATGTCCTTCGCCGCGGCCGCAAGATCGGCTGTCTCATCCACCACAACGGGCGGATTACCTGGCCCTGCTGCAATTACTCGCTTTCCATACTTGCCCGCAGCCTTCACCACAACCGGGCCGCCGGTCACGCACAGCAATGCGATCTTTGGATGCTGGAATATCTGGTCTGCGGCTTCAATACTTGGTTCGAGGATCGTGGTGAGCACGTTGGCCACACCACACTCACGTTCAATTTCGCGGTTGAACAGTTGCAGCGCATACTGCGCCACTCGCTTCGCCGATGGGTGCGGCGCAAATACCGCGGTGTTCCCCGCAGCCAGAATGTTGATGGCATTCGCAGCCATCGTCGGCACCGAGTGCGTCACCGGAAGCACCATGCCAATAGCGCCCCATGGCGCACGCTCGATAATGCATAAGCCGGACTTGTCGCTACGAGCATCGCTGCGCATGGCCTCAACGCCAAGCACGTACTGCATATTCTTCAGCTTCTGAATCTTGTGGTCGAGCCGGCCCACCTTGCTCTCTTCCAACTCCATGCGGCCCAGCTCTTCGCTACGGTCGATGCAGATCCGTCGAACGATGGAGATCATGCGCCCGCGCTCTTCAAGGCTCATCTCTCCAACCTTCTTCTGTGCCGCATGTGCCGCGTTGGCAGCCTCATCCACCGTCATGAAGACGCCATCACGCACGGCGCTACTGGTCGGCGTAGCAAATCTGCTGGCCGGCGCGGACGCTGGTTGCGCCGATTGCAACTGGATACGGAGTCTCGCGACAACCTCCCTCGCAATATCCGCAATCACCTGCTCTTGGTTTGTCATTCCTGCTCCTGATCTGTCAATCCCACTGCAAGCCAGTCATCTACGGCTTCTCCAACACTGTGCCGCCGACCTCGATAACATCCACGATGCCGACAATCACGGCATCAACCGGTGCATCCTTTGTCGCCGGCGTCAGGCGGGCCGAGCTTCCTTGCGTGAACAACACACACTCGCCGACTCCCGCGCCAACGCTGTCAACGGCCACCACGGAGCTCCCCGAAATCTCAAGCTTGCTCTCTCTGCTGATGTACGGCTGGATCAGCAGCAGCTTCATTCCGCGGAACTTCGCGTTCTTCTGCGTGGAAACAACGTTGCCAATTACCTTTGCTATAAACATGCCGGCTCACCTCATGCGCCTGGGCGGATCAACTTCCGCTCGCAGCTATTTCGGCAATACCGACGTAAGGCTGCCATGCGGCCGCGCAATCACATGCACGCTCTGCACTTCGCCAACTGCCTTTGCGGCTGCCGCTCCCGCATCCACTGCAGCGCGAACACTGCCCACATCGCCCTGAACAAACACCGAGCACAATCCGCTGCCGATCTTGTTCCATCCGACGAACTCGACGCTTGCCGCCTTCAGCATTGCGTCGGTGGCCTGCACAAGTGCGACCAGGCCCTTCGTCTCAATCATTCCAATCGCTTCATTGGCCATTTCAATTCTCCTGATTCCAATTGCCTTGTTATCCAGTTGTCGTGACGCTTACTTCAACATGCTTTCGACCAGCGCATCGTGCGGGCGCGCAATCACATGCGACGACACCAGTTCGCCCACTGACTTCGCTGCGGCTGCTCCGGCATCCACGGCAGCGCGCACGCTGCCCACATCGCCACGAACGATCGCGGTTACAAAGCCGCCGCCAATCTGCACGGTCTTCACGAGTTCCACGCTGGCCGCCTTCACCATCGCATCACAAGCCTCGACCAGTCCGACGAGGCCCTTCGTTTCGATCAATCCAATTGCTTCACTCATCTTGTCTCCTCTGCTCGATAAAGCAGTTCTTGCCAGCGCCTAAGCGACGGCTTTCTTTACTGCGGCCTTCTTGTCCTGTTGAACAAAGGAGGGCAATTCATCGTGGGGGCGCGAGATCACCTGTACGGCGACCACCTTGCCAATCCGAGCCGCCGCTTCGGCGCCAGCATCGGTTGAGGCCTTCACCGCAGCCACGTCGCCTTCGACGAACGCGGTCACCAGTCCAGAACCAACCGTCTGCCAGCCAATAAAAGTTACATTTGCCGACTTCAGCATCGCGTCGGTCGCCTCGAACAGCGCGACCAAGCCTGTCGTTTCAATCATTCCAAGCGCTTGTTTCATCGAGTCCTCTCTTGTTCCTTCCGTTACCTAAAATGTCTTACTTGATCAGTTCAATATCTTTGGTCAGGTGCAAGCCGCACGCATTCGCCTCGTCGGTGTCCATGTGGATGTTGAGCCGCGAGGTTGGGTCGATACGGACATGCACGTTGTTGAATGTGACACCCGCAGCGCCGCCGACGCGGAGCTTCATCATGTCGCCCTGTTTGACCCTGAAGTATGTCGCCTCTTCGGGATTCATGTGCACGTGGATCGCGGCTCGAATGACGCCTTCCTTCAACTGGATCGAGCCCTTGGGTCCCATGATGATCGCGCCCGGCGATCCCGCGAGATTGCCCGACAGCCGCACCGGAATGTCGTCGAACCCCAGCATGATCGCATCGGTAAACGCCAGTTCGATCTGCGACTGTTTGCGCATCGGCCCGAGGATGCGAAGGTTTGAGATCAGGCGGCTGCGCGGCCCAATGATCGTCACTTTCTCGTTCGCCGCAAAGTTGCCGGCCTGGTACAGATCCTTGTAGACCGTCAACTCCGTGCCCGGTCCAAACAGTACGTCCATGTCCTCACGGCAGATGTGCATATGCCGCGCCGAGGCCATCACCGTCAGCGTCGGACCTGTTCCGTTGCCTTTGCGTCCCAGGTACTCCAACGCAACCTGGCGAACGATCTGTTCGACAAAAGTCCTATCGATCGTTTCGGCCGAATTCGAAAATGCTGAGCTTCCACATCCCATAGGTAGACCTGACTTACTGAACTAGGTTGATTGACACACTCTTGCCCGCTCTACGACGCCCACGGTTTCGCGGGCAACGATGATCTCTTCATCCGCCGGAATAATGAGCACCTTCACGCGAGATCCCTCAGTTGAAATGGGTCCCGCCTTCCGCGCTGTCCGGTTTACCGCCTCATCCAGTTCCACTCCGAAGCCCGCGAGGTTCCTGCACACAGCGCTCCGTATATCCGCGCTGTTTTCGCCGATGCCACCCGAAAACGTGATCACATCCAGCCCGCCAAGTTCCAGCATGAACGCGCCGACATAATGGCGAATCGCCCGCACAAACACGTCCAGTGCAAGCTGCGACCGCTTATCGCCGGCAGCGGCAGCCTCATCCAGGTCGCGAATATCGCCGCTTCGGCCGCTGATTCCAGCCAGCCCGGATTGGCTCCCCAGGATGCGCGCCATCTCGTCTGCATCCACGCCGAGCTTCTTCATCATGTACAGCACCGCAAACGCATCGATGTCGCCGACACGATTGTTTTGCGGCAGACCCGACTGCGGGGAAGTCCCAAAGCTTGTATCGATCGCAACACCATCGCGGAACGCTGCAATGCTGGAGCTGCCCCCAAGGTGGCACGAGATATGCCGCAAGTCCGGCTGTCCCATCAACGCCCGAATCCGTTCGCTGGCCGATCGATGACTCGCGCCATGAAACCCATACCGCCGAATGCCAAACTCCGTGCGCCACTCGTACGGCACCGCGTAGGTCGTAGCCGCTTCGTCGAGAGGTGCGTAGGGAGTCGTCTCAAACACCGCAACCAGGGGCACGCCCGGCAGTTCATGGCGAAACGCTCGCATCGCCGCAACGTAAGGAGGATTGTGTGCGGGGGCGAAGAAGGCGAAATCATCCATCGCCGCAAATAAATTCTCATCCACCAGGCGCGGTCCGGGCATCGGCCCCGGATGCACCACCTTGAACCCGACAGCCTCGACTTCCGACAGGCTCTTTAGAGCTTTGCCCGGGCCCACCACATCGTCAATGCATTTGCGGATCGCTGCCGGATAGTCGGCGCACTCGCCGCCCGGCTGCCCAATCCGCTCCACTCGGCCTTCCCCCAGCACCGACTCCTGCGGCATGTCCAGCACGCGGTACTTGAAGGACGTGCTGCCGATGTTGGGTATCAGACATTTCATTGATAGATAATGAGCGTTCTTGACTGCAACTAGACGATATCGTATATTCGTTGTCAGAGTCAATCAGATTATTGAGAGACTTTGAGGACTGTTGGGAATGACGCCAGAAATGGGTGTGCGAGTTGGTGCTGCCCGAGGCGGCTCGCAACAGATGACTATCCCTCGAGTAGCCGAACTCGGCATCGTCGGGGCTGGCGGCGGCGGATTTCCCACTGCGACGAAGCTTGGAACGCGCGTCCCTCTAGTCATCGCCAATGCGGCCGAGTGTGAGCCCTTGCTGCACAAGGACAAGGAACTCCTCTATCACCTCTCCGAGCCATTTTTGCGTGGCATGGTTGCTGCCATGGAGATGGTTGGTGCGCCGGAAGGCGTCATTGGGATCAAAGAGAAGTATCACGACACCATCGCCGCACTGGAGCAGCAGGCTCCGAAAGGCATCCGCGTAGCGCCGCTGCCCGATGTCTACCCCGCAGGAGATGAATTCATCCTCGTCCACATGGTCACCGGCCGCGTGATCCCGCCCGGCGGTCTTCCGAAGGACGTGGACGCGCTCGTCTGCAATGTAGAAACCCTCATGAACATCGGCCTGGACCAGCCAGTGACACACAAATACCTCACCGTGGCCGGCGCCGTCCGCACGCCTGTCACTTTGCGTGTCCCAATCGGCGTCTCTATCGGCGAGGTCATCGCCGCTGCTGGCGGAGCCACAGTCGACGACTTCAGCGTGCTCCTCGGCGGAGTGATGATGGCCAAGCCCGCTGCCGGTCTCGACGTCCCTGTCACCAAAACCACCGGCGGCATAGTAGTCCTCCCGTCCTCGCACAAGTTGATCGAGCGCCACGCCGCAAAGTGGCCGCAGATCGCGCGCATCGGACGCTCGGCCTGTGACCAGTGCCGCTTCTGCACCGAGTTTTGTCCGCGCTATCTGCTCGGCCATCCCATCCAGCCGCATCGCGCCATGCAGTCGCTTGGATTCAGCACCAGCCCAGCCGCGATCATCGCCGGCACGCTCTATTGCTGCGAGTGCAACCTCTGCACGATGTACGCATGTCCTGAGGACCTCGATCCCAAGACTGTCTGCGCGGAGTCCAAACCGGCGGCGCGCGAGAACGGGCTCTTCTTCACCGGGACGCCGGAGTCCGTCATCCCCAATCCGATGGGAGAGTTCCGCCGCGTGCCCATGGCCCGTCTGATCTCGCGGCTGGGCCTGTCCGAGTTCAGCAACGTCGGCCCACTCTCGCACCACGAATTCTCACCCGCCCGCGTTTTACTGCCGTTGAAGCAGCACGCCGGCCTCCCCTCCGTGCCCGTCGTAAAAACCGGCGATCGAGTCCGCGCAGGCGACGTGCTGGCCGTCCCCCAGGAAGGCAAACTCGGCGCGCGGATCCATGCCAGCATCGCCGGCGTGGCTCGGCTGACCCACGATGCGGTGGTGCTGGATGCATAGGTTCGTGCTCGGAAGGAGCCAATATCGTGGCTGAAATTCAATCTATAGGTCTCATCGAACTTTCCAGCGTCGCGACCGGCTACCAGGTCGAGGACGTAATGATCAAGGCCGCGTCCATCAAGATTTTGCTGGCCCGCAGCATCTGCTCGGGAAAGTTCCTCATTGCCATCTCGGGCGACGTTGCATCCGTGACCACAGCCGTTGAAGCTGGCGGTGTCGCGGCAGGCGCCTCGCTAATCGAACGGCGTCAGATCGCGCGCGTGCATCCTTCCGTCCTGCAGGCCATCTCCATGTCGGTCGAGATCAATCCCAGGCAGTTACGCTCGATCGGTGTCATCGAGACCTTCTCCGCAGCCAGCATCATCGATGCCGCGGATGCAGCCGTCAAATCGGCAAATGTGACGCTGCTCAAGGTCCATCTCGCCATGGCTCTTGGCGGCAAAGGATTCGTCATGATGGCGGGCGATGTATCCAGCGTTCAGGCAGCCGTCGAGGCAGGATCGCGAGCCGCCGCCGAAGAGGGCATGCTCGTCGCCCGTGGGGTCATCCCCGCCCCCTCCGAAGAGCTCTTCCGCGACTACATCTGAGTTCTCCCACAGACCGTCATCCTGAGGCCGGGTGGCCCACCCTTCACCAACCCCAAAAGCTCGGGTGCCCCATCCTTCGCGCCTTTGCGAAGGGTGGGACGTAAACTGCTCGCACCGCTATTGCTGACCGGCCTCAAATGCTTCCAGCAAACCAATCACTTCGGTAGTGGGTCAATTTGAAGTGAATGACTGAACTTGCCGAAAACCCGACTTTTCAGGCGCGACCACGGTAGTGTCTCAGTTTGAATAAATTGCGCTGTCCTACGATTGTCCTATACCTTCGGCCAAGCCATCATGGCTTGGCAGTCACCGCCCGACCGATAGATGCGCGTTTCCAAAACCCTGAGAAACTGACATTCATGCCGCCGCATCCTTGGTTATCGTCCGCGAGTATGTATTTTCCAGCTAGCATCAGGTCGATCACACACCCCCCATCTACTATGTGAAGTCTATTGCCGCTTGGAACGGCATTGCCCTTCGCATTGCCGAAGTGTTCGTTCCCGTTCGCACCCTGCCAAACAGCGTTCCCCACCAAGTGCAACCCTCCAGCATTCTTGCTTGCTGAAATCGCCACCCGATCCCCGCCGCTCTTCCAAACCCCATACCAGGCTTCAATCGGAGGAGCCACCGTAAACTCCAGCGGCCGTAAATCCTTGGTTCGGAACCATGCTGGCCCTGCCCCATGGCGGTCAACTCCGTAACCGCATGTCCACTCGCCATTGTTCCTGTAAATCAATACCGGTGAGCCAGGATCACGCTTCTCCAGGAAACAGCCCGTTGAAGAACCGCAAGCAATCCACATTAGAGCTGGTGTTTTCGTATTTACCTCAGCAAGGTTTGGCTCCTTCTGCGAATCGCTCTCAAAGCCAACAAAAGGGCAGGCTTCTGTAGGCTTCGTCTGAGCGGAGGCGGAAACCCAAATGCTAAGCAGCAGAATCAATATGCAGCGGTTCACGCGTTCCTCCGAGGGACCACATCGACAATTGCCAATCGTTAGACGACCCAGGAAATCGTCCCGACTCACAACCTGTCCTTCTCCTTCTTTAGTTTGACACGCGCAGATCGTCAGAAAAGGGGGAGAGGCGCTATTTCCCGAAAACGGGGGCGGGCTCAACTGGTCGAT
>PKWK01000335.1 GCA_003133205.1 Granulicella sp.
ACCATACCTTCATATGCGAGGGGCTCAGAGGAAACGCGCAGCAGGCATCCAGTCTGAAGACATAGCAGACTGAAAAACATGAGGCGTTTGCTGAAAATGTTTTGAATTCCGGCAAAGTGAGGCAGGATACGCGGCCCGATTGCAAATACCATCGTTGCTGTGAATCCAACCGTTAGCGCGTGGCGCGANNCAGATGCCGCCGCGAGCATCTGCGAATGCAGCCCAGACACTCATCGATCCAGCCACAATCAGCCATGCATAAGCCAAACGGATAAAGGTGGAGAAACTTGGATGGATGCCCTGAGTCTTGGCGTGCCCATGGGGCCGTTCCGCGAAACGCAGTGCAAATCCGATCGTTATTGCGCAAATAGCAAGCAGGATCGTTGCCGGCTTGGGCAAGCCGGTAACACCAAAAGTGACACCTGTTATATCCAAGCACAAAGCTGCCTGAAACCAACGAACCTTGGGCTTCGAGATTGAAAGAAAGGCCGGCAACCATCGCGCGGAAAATCCCCAGACCACTGGAACGACGAATCCCCAGCCAAGCAATACAAGATATTTCTGATCCAGCGAGTGGGGAAAAGAGCGAAGGCTACCTTGCAGGCCCAACCGAACACACTCGATAAAGTTAAACATCACGGCAGAAGCGAGCCCGGCAGTCCCGACCAGGACGGAAACCATCCAGAGTTCCATCCCGGTCTTTGGCCGCTCACCCTCCGCGGGTGTCGGCAGCTTGTGGTGGGACGCGGCGGAAAGGAACAAGAGCACCGCGATCAGTTCAAATCCTGCGGAGACCGGAAGGAGAGCGCGCCAATGCCAACCATAGATGTTGGCGAACCACCGCAATGCGACGCCGGATGTCCACAAGATGTAGCACGAGAGAGGAAGACGGATGACCGAGCGTCCATGCGAGGGCTGTGAATAGAAACCGATGCCAAGAATAAAACTGCCTATCCAGCCAAACACCTGTGCATGCCCGTGTCCTTCCATCCATGCGGCCGGCAATGTGCCGAGACCGTGATACGCACTAATCGCCATCAGGTTTGAAAATCCTAACAACGTCCCAGGCAAAGCCATAAAGAAGAGGCCGCTCGCTATCCAGGTGCGGAGCATCAAGCTCTTTTGCCGTTCGCGCGCCATGAATCCGGAATTCTCACCGTTTTCTGCGCTGGACAAAGTTTGATCGATTAACGGAGGCGTAGCCATCACTCGCTCCTTGCCCTGAGCTCTGCTTCCAGTTGAATAGTGCGTGGGAACAAAACATCGTCTTCGAGATGAACGTGCTGCCTGAGGTCAGCTTCGAATTCGCGCAGGCCGGAAAAGAGCGCGATGTGCTTTGTGCATGCCCATGAGGGAACCTGAAAGTTACTTGTCAGGTAAACGAGAATGGCGACAATGTGGTTAATGGATTCGTGCTCTTGTTTCATCGAGAAGATCGGATCCGCAACCGAATGGAAGCGGACGTTCGTGGGTAGGGACGCGACAATCGTTTCCTCATCCATCTGCAAGATCAACGGAAACAGAACCTGCTCTTCCTTCTGGATATGCGCATACATCTCGCCACGAAGCTGTTCAGTCAGTTCAGCGACCCGTGCCAGTTCAGGCGCCCGATCGCTGCGCTCCATCGCGACTTTCGATGCCATCTCCGCCAGTCTTGGAAGCTCTTTACGAACACAATGGTGATGCACGCGGACGACGTGCCGAACAAGACGCCCAAGGGGCAGAGTTGCGGGATCCGAGGTCACTCCACCGCGTTTCTGAACCTCCGCATCGTCGAGTTTTTCGAGGACTTGGTCGACAGAGAGGTGCAGTTCCTTGCACGCTGTTTCCAGCGAAAGATCGGCTTGCAGACACAGGTCAATATCGAATCGATGGAAGACTTTGGCTGAGGAGGGTTGCCTGGCGACGATTTCGCGGATGGACCGGGTTGAGGTAGACATAAGCACACTCCACCTGCAACCGTACCGATCGAGGAAAAGCGGAGCAGTAACTTATGTCACTCGGAGTCGAAAAGATCTACGATGTCGTCTCGAGAACAGCCTTCAAACCGTCCAAATCCTTTACGACAATCTGTCTCGCATCCACGTCCAGTAGCCCTTCAGCCTGCAGGCGCATCAGGTTTCTGGAAACCAGCTCGCGCACCGTTCCGAGCTGATTCGCAAGCTCCTGATGGGTTGCTGGAAGTTGAAACTCGATTCCGCGTGCAGTCTGCTTGCCTTCGCTCTGAGCGAGTTTGAGCAAGGACGAGATCAATCGCTGTCGAATCGTAGTGAACGACAATTCTTCAATAATCCCTACTAGTCGCCGCAACCGTCCCCCGACCACGGTGAGCACTTTGAGAGGAACCTCTGGATGTTGCAGGCAATATTCTTGAAAGTCCCGTCGCGAGATAAAGACGATTTCTGTGTCTTCAACGGCGGAGGCAGATGCTGGAAATGGTCCTCCATCAAAAACGGGCAGTTCAGCGATTGAGTCGCCCGGACCGTTCACCGCCAGGACCTGCTCGCGACCGCTCACAGATGTTTTGAAGATACGAGTTTTCCCTTGAGCGACGATATGCAGCCCATTGCAGGGCTCTCCTTCAGAGAAGAGCAACTCCCCTGCGTTGAACAGCTTGCGAACTGTTCGTTCGGCGAGCGTTTTCAACTCCGTCGGCGTAAGGCTCGACAAAAGCGCAGTTTTACCAAGAGCAGCAGCGAGATCGGTCCGTTCAGCGGTCACATAAGAATTCTAGCAGCCTGGGACTTTGGTCACTGCGCCCAGCCGGAGTGCGGCTGTCTGATAAGCTCATGAACCCGCAAATCAACACGATCGACTTCAACGAACGGCCATTCATCGCCATCTGGGAAGTGACCCAGGCATGCGACCTCGCCTGCGTACATTGCCGCGCTTCCGCCCAGCCGGACCGGAGTCCCATGGAACTCAGTACGGATGAGGGCAAACAACTGATCGAACAGATCGCGGCGTTGAAGGTTCCAGTTTTCGTGTTGACTGGGGGCGACCCAATTAAGCGACCTGACCTTTTTGAACTGATCGGCCATGCCCGCTCCGTTGGAGTCAGAGTTTCGTTGACACCGAGCGCTACGCCTTTGTTGACGAAGAATATCGTTGCAAGGCTTAAAGAGGCCGGCCTGGCTCGGCTCGCCGTGAGCATGGATGGTGCAAGCGCCGAGACCCACGACGCATTCCGCGGGATGAGTGGATCCTTTGCGCGAACTCTCGATGCTATTCGCTGGGCGAACGAGATTGGCCTGCCGGTGCAGATCAACACTACGTTCAGCCGCAGGAATATTGCTGAAATCGACGAGATTGTCTCCTTAATGGAGAGGTTAAAGATAACGCTTTGGAGCGTCTTCTTCCT
>PKWK01000141.1 GCA_003133205.1 Granulicella sp.
GGGGAAGGGAGTTGTAGGTCGTCTTCTCGAAGGTGACCGAGCTGATCATGTCGCCCCCTCCCTGATAAGGAGGCATTGCTTCGAGCAGCCGCTGCTTGCCGTACAGGATGCCAATTCCCGTCGGTCCGTACATCTTGTGCCCGGAGAAGGCGTAGAAATCGCAGTCCAAGTCCTGTACGTCTACCTGGAGGTGAGGAACCGCCTGAGCACCGTCCACCAGTACGGGGATACCGCGTTCATGCGCCATGCGGATGATCCGTCGCACCGGATTGACTGTGCCCAGGGCGTTGGACACATGCGCCACGGCCACTAATTTAGTTTCAGGCGTCAGGAGCTTTTCATATTCATCCAGCAACAGCTCGCCGCGATCGTTCATCGGAATAACGTGCAGCTTTGCTCCCTTTTCTTCGCACAGCATCTGCCAGGGAACGATGTTGGAGTGGTGCTCCATCGCCGAGATCAGGACTGCGTCGCCAGCCTGCACATGCGTTCTGCCGTAGCTCTGCGCCACCAGGTTGATGGCCTCCGTGGTTCCGCGGACGAAGATCACCTCGGCGGGATTGGATGCATGGATGAACTGCTGGGCGGTGAGCCGTACGTCTTCATACGCCCTGGTCGCGCGCTCGGAGAGCAGATGCACACCGCGGTGGATGTTCGAACAATCCTCATGGTAAAAGCGGGTGATGGCGTTGATGACAGACCGTGGCTTCTGTGACGTCGCAGCGTTGTCCAGGTAGACGAGTGGTTTGCCGTGTACGAGTTGATTCAGCGCGGGAAAGTCTTTACTTAGCCTGGCGGCATCGAATCCAGCGGCCACAGTGCTTACGCGGTCGGCAGTTATGCTCATAGGACTGCCTCCGATTGCTTTGCCTGAGGCAACACCCGCATGATGATCTTCGCTAGATAGTTGCGAATCGGGCCGGGATTCATCCGTTCCAGGCACTCGCTGGCAAAGGCGAACAACAACAGGCCTTTGGCCGCAGCCTCATCAAGGCCGCGCGAGCGCAGGTAGAAGAGTGCTTCCTCGTCGATCTGGCCTATCGTCGCGCCGTGCGTACATTTCACGTCGTCGGCAAAGATTTCAAGCTGTGGCTTTGTGTCCATCTGCGCGGTGTCCGACAGGAGCAGGTTGCGGTTGGTTTGTTTCGAGTCGGTCTGCTGCGCGCCTTTGCACACCAGAATTCGGCCATGGAAGACGCCGCGCGACTCACCGTCCAGAATGCCGTTGTAGAATTGGTGGCTGGCGCAATGTGCGCTCCTGTGTTCCACCTTCATGTAATTGTCCAGATGTTGCCGGCCATTGCCGATGAACAGGCCGTTGATCAGGCAATTGCCGCCTTCGCCGGCCAGCACCGGTTCTATGTTGTTGCGTACCAGCGCACCGCCGGTCAGCACCGAGTGCGAATTGACCGTCGAACTGCGTTCTTGCTGGATGCGCATCGTCGAGATGTGAAACGCGTCCGTACTCTCTCGCTCGATTCTGTAGTGGTGAAGCACCGCCTGCTCACCCGCAACGACCTCGGTTACGACGTTGGTGAACGATACGCCGGCTCCGAGCGAGACGTAGTCCTCGAGGATCGTAGCCTGGCTGTTCTCTCCGACCACGATCAGGTTGCGCGGGTTCGCTATCTGCGGCGTCGCGCTGCCGGTATTGAGATACAGAAGATAGATAGGCTCCTGAAGCGCCAGGCCCCGGGGAAGGAACACAAACGCGCCGTCCTCGAAGAACGCCGTGTTCAGCGCCGTAAAAGCTTCCTTGCTGGAATCGGCGTAGCGCGCGAGATGCGGTTCTACTTTTCCCCGCTCCTTCAGCATAGCTTCGGCGAGGCTGGAAACCTGCAAACCCTTGTGTCCCACCGGCAGGCGCGAGAGTCCCGGCGCATATCGCCCTTTCACAAACACAAGCTGAGCGGCCAGGCCCTCAAGCCTGTAGGGAGCGACGTCGCCCTCCGTGACTCCGTTGCATTCGTCTTCGGGAATCTCGGGGAGATGGAATGCGGTCTGGGCGATGGGCGCAACGCTTGTGAAGCGCCAGTCTTCGTCATGGACGGTCGGGAAGCCCAACTGGCAGAAGCTGGTGAACGCGCCCTCACGCACACCCCGGAACCAGGGTTCCTGCCGATGGACTGGCGACTGCTGCTGCAACTGCAGGAAGGCTTCCAGGTAACTCGGGAGCTGTTGTATGGCCGTCAACACGTTCGTAACCCTCCATCAAACCGCAACCGCAGTGGCACTGGCCTCTGCCTCGACCCCAACGTAACCCTGTTCTTCGAGCGTCAGCGCCAGTTCCTTGCCGCCCGACTTGACGATCCGCCCGTCGACGAGCACATGCACGAAGTCCGGAACGATATAGTCCAGCAGGCGCTGGTAGTGGGTGATGACGATGATGGCCCGGTCGGGGCTGCGCATGGCGTTGACGCCGTTGGCCACAATGCGCATCGCATCGATATCGAGTCCGGAGTCGGTCTCGTCCAGAATAGCGAGCTTGGGCTCCAGCAACGCCATCTGCAGAATCTCATTGCGCTTCTTCTCTCCGCCGGAGAAACCTTCGTTCACGGAGCGGGTCATGAAACTCTCGTCTACTTCGAGCAGTTTCATCTTCTCCTTATAGAACGGTATAAAATCCATGGCATCCATCTCTTTCTTCCCATGGTATTTTCGGATGGCGTTCAGCGCCGCGCGCAGGAAGTAGACGTTGCTGATTCCAGCGATCTCGATCGGGTATTGAAAGGCCATGAAGACGCCCTCGCAAGCTGCGTCTTCCGGCTTCATCGCCAGCAGGTCCTTGCCATCAAGCAGCACCTCACCTTCGGTGACCACGTAGTTCTCGCGACGGGCCAGCACCTGCGCAAGCGTGCTTTTCCCAGAGCCGTTCGGCCCCATGATCGAGTGGACCTCGCCGGCATTCACCGTCAGGCTGAGACCTTTGAGAATCTCGTGATTTTCAATTTTAGCGTGTAAATTCCTGATTTCTAACAGAGACATAGGCTAGCCAA
>PKWK01000346.1:0-4818 GCA_003133205.1 Granulicella sp.
GGGGAAGGGAGTTGTAGGTCGTTTTCTCGAAGGTGACCGAACTGATCATGTCGCCCCCGCCCTGATAAGGAGGCATTGCTTCGAGCAGCCGCCGCTTGCCGTACAGGATGCCAATTCCCGTCGGTCCGTACATCTTGTGCGCGGAGAAGGCGTAGAAATCGCAGTCCAAGTCCTGTACGTCTACCTGGAGGTGAGGAACCGCCTGAGCACCGTCCACCAGTACGGGGATACCGCGTTCATGCGCCATGCGGATGATCTGCCGCACCGGATTGACTGTGCCCAAGGCGTTGGACACATGCGCCACGGCCACTAATTTCGTTTCAGGCGTCAGCAGCTTTTCATATTCATCCAGCAAGAGCTCGCCGCGATCGTTCATCGGAATAACGTGCAGCTTCGCACCCTTCTCTTCGCACAGCATCTGCCAAGGAACGATGTTGGAGTGGTGCTCCATCGCCGAGATCAGGACTGCGTCGCCAGCCTGCACATGCGTCCTGCCGTAGCTCTGCGCCACCAGGTTGATGGCTTCCGTGGTTCCGCGGACGAAGATCACCTCGGCGGGATTGGCTGCATGGATGAACTGCTGGGCGGCGAGCCGAACCTCTTCATACGCCCTGGTCGCGCGCTCGGAGAGCAGATGTACGCCGCGGTGGATGTTCGAACAATCCTCATGGTAAAAGCGGGTGATGGCGTCGATGACGGACCGCGGCTTCTGTGACGTCGCGGCGTTGTCCAGGTAGACGAGTGGTTTGCCGTGTACGAGTTGATTCAGCGCGGGAAAGTCTTTGCTTAGCCTGGCAGCATCGAATCCGGCGGCCACAGTGCTTACGCGGTCGGCAGTTATGCTCATAGCACCGCCTCCGATTGCTTTGCCTGGGGCAACGCCCGCATGATGATCTTCGCCAGATAGTTGCGAATCGGGCCGGGATTCATCCGTTCCAGGCACTCGCTGGCAAAGGCGAACAACAACAGGCCTTTGGCCGCAGCTTCATCAAGGCCGCGCGCGCGCAGGTAGAAGAGCGCTTCCTCGTCGATCTGGCCTATCGTCGCGCCGTGCGTACATTTCACGTCGTCGGCAAAGATTTCAAGCTGCGGCTTCGTGTCCATCTGCGCAGTGTCCGACAGGAGCAGATTGCGGTTGGTTTGTTTAGAGTCGGTCTGCTGCGCGCCTTTGCACACCAGGATTCGGCCATGGAAGACGCCGCGCGACTCACCGTCCAGAATGCCGTTGTAGAACTGGTGGCTGGCGCAATGTGCGCTCCTGTGTTCCACCTTCATGTAATTGTCCAGATGTTGCCGGCCATTGCCGATGAACAGACCGTTGATCAGACAGTTGCCGCCTTCGCCGGCCAGCACCGGTTGTATGTTGTTGCGTACCAGCGCACCGCCGGTCAGCACCGAATGCGAATTGACCGTCGAGCCGCGTCCCTGCTCGATGCTGAGCGTGGAGACGTGAAACACGTCCGTACTCTCTCTCTCGATCCTGTAGTGGTGAAGCACCGCCTGCTCACCCGCGACGACCTCGGTTACGACGTTGGAGAACGATACGCCGGCTCCGAGCGAGACATAGTCCTCGAGGATCGTAGCCTGGCTGTTCTCTCCGGCCACGATCAGGTTGCGCGGGTTCGCGATCTGCGGCGTCGCGCTGCCGGTATTGAGATACAGAAGATAGATAGGCTCCTGAAGCGCCAGGCCCCGGGGAAGGAAGACAAACGCGCCGTCCTCGAAGAACGCCGTGTTCAGCGCCGTAAAAGCTTCCTTGCTGGAATCGGCGGAGCGCGCGAGATGCGGTTCGACTTTTTCCCGCTCCTTCAGCATCGCCTCGGCGAGACTGGAAACCTGCAAACCCTTGCGCCCCACGGACAGGCGCGAGAGTCCCGGCGCATATCGCCCGTTCACAAACACAAGCTGAGCGGCCAGGTTTTCAAGCCTGTAGGGAGCGACGTCGCTCTCCGTGACTGCGTTGCATTCGTCCTCGGGAATCTCGGGGAGATGGAATGTGGTCTGGGCGATGGGCGCAACGTTCGTGAAGCGCCAGTTTTCGTCATGGACGGTAGGGAAGCCCAACTGGCAGAAGCTGGCAAACGCGCCCTCACGCACACCCCGGAACCAGGGCTCCTGCCGATGGACTGGCGACTGCTGCAACTGCAGGAAGGCTTCCAGGTAGCTCGGGAGCTGCTGTATGGCCGTCGACACGTTCGTACGCTCCATCAAACCGCAACCGCAGTGACACTGGCCTCTGCTTCGACCCCAACGTAACCCTGTTCTTCGAGCGTCAGCGCCAGTTCCTTGCCGCCCGACTTGACGATCCGCCCGTCGACGAGCACATGCACGAAGTCAGGAACGATATAGTCCAGCAGGCGCTGGTAGTGGGTGATAACGATGATGGCCCGGTCGGGGCTACGCATGGCGTTGACGCCGTTGGCCACAATGCGCATAGCATCGATATCGAGCCCGGAGTCGGTCTCGTCCAGAATCGCGAGCTTGGGCTCCAGCAACGCCATCTGCAGAATCTCATTGCGCTTCTTCTCTCCGCCGGAGAAACCTTCGTTCACGGAGCGGGTCATAAAACTCTCGTCTACTTCGAGCAGTTTCATCTTCTCCTTATAGAACGGTATAAAATCCATGGCATCCAACTCTTTCTTCCCATGGTATTTTCGGATAGCGTTCAGCGCCGCGCGCAGGAAGTAAACGTTGCTGATTCCAGCGATCTCGATCGGGTATTGAAAGGCCATGAAGACGCCCTCGCAGGCTGCGTCTTCCGGCTTCATCGCCAGCAGGTCCTTGCCGTCAAGCAGCACCTCGCCTTCGGTGACCACGTAGTTCTCGCGACGGGCCAGCACCTGCGCGAGCGTGCTTTTCCCAGAGCCGTTCGGCCCCATGATCGAGTGGACCTCGCCTGCATTCACCGTCAGGCTGAGACCTTTCAGAATCTCGTGATTTTCAATTGTGGCGTGTAAATTCCTGATTTCCAACAGAGACATAGGCTAGCCAACACTCCCTTCCAAACTCACGCTCAGCAGTTTCTGCGCCTCGACGGCGAACTCCATCGGCAGCTTGCGGAAGACCTGCTTACAGAATCCATTGATGATCATCGAAAGCGCATCTTCCTTCGGCAGGCCGCGCTGCTGCAGGTAAAAGATCTGATCATCGCCAACCTTCGACGTGGACGCTTCGTGCTCAATGCGCGCTGTGGAGTTTCTCGCCTCAATATAGGGGAAGGTGTGCGCGCCGCATTTGTCGCCAACCAGCAGGGAATCGCACTGTGTGTAGTTGCGGGCCCCCACTGCGCCCTTGAGCACCTTGACTCCGCCACGATAGGTGTTCTGTCCGTGTCCGGCGGAGATGCCCTTGGCGATGATCGTGCTCCGCGTGTTCTTGCCGATGTGAATCATCTTTGTGCCGGTGTCAGCCTGCTGCCAGTGGTTCGAGAGAGCCACCGAGTAGAACTCACTCACGGAGTTGTCGCCCTGGAGGATCACGCTCGGATACTTCCAGGTGATGGCAGCGCCGGTCTCCACCTGCGTCCAGGAGATCTTCGAGTTCACCCCTTCGCATTTGCCGCGCTTTGTGACGAAGTTATAGATCCCGCCCTTGCCCGTCACGGGGTCTCCCGGATACCAGTTCTGCACGGTCGAGTACTTGATCTCGGCGTTGTCGTGCGCAACCAGCTCAACCACCGCGGCATGCAACTGGTTCTTGTCGCGGGTCGGCGCCGTGCAGCCTTCAAGGTAGCTCACATAGGAACCCTCGTCGGCAATAATCAGCGTGCGTTCGAACTGGCCCGAGTCCGCCGCGTTGATGCGGAAATAGGTCATCAGCTCCATGGGGCAGCGGACCCCCTTGGGGACGTAGACGAACGAGCCATCGGTAAATACGGCCGCGTTAAGAGCAGCGAAGAAGTTGTCCGAGTAGGGCACCACCGAACCCAGATATTTCTTCACCAGTTCGGGGTGGCGCTGCACCGCCTCCGTGAATGGGCAGAAGATAATGCCGATCTCAGCCAGCTTGGCCTGAAATGTGGTAGCCACGGAGACGCTGTCGAACACTGCGTCCACAGCCACGCCGGCCAGCCGCTTCTGCTCATTCAGTGGGAGACCAAGTTTTTCGTAAGCGAGAAGTATCTCGGGATCCACTTCATCCAGCCTCTTCGGCCCGGCCTTCTTTGGTTTCGGTGCTGAGTAGTAAATAATGTCCTGATAGTCGATGGCGTCGTATTTAATGTTGGCCCACTTGGGCTCAGCCTCCTGCTTCTCCAGCTTCAGCCAGTGACGGAACGCCTTCAGGCGCCACTGCAACATGAATTCCGGCTCATTTTTCTTGGTCGAGATAAGGCGAATCGTTTCTTCGTTCAGACCCTTCGGGGCCGAGTCCGACTCAACTTCGGTGACGAAGCCCCACTTATATTCACCCTCGACAAGAGAGTCTATGATCTTCGTGTCGGTACTCATGGGTGTCTCCTCCTGGAGTTCAACGGGTCCGATTTAACGCGTTTCGTGTGGAGACAAACCGGAGGCGGTCTAAAACTTGACAAGTATTTCCCGTATGCTTTCAAAGAAATGCCTCCTGCGAGGATGCGGCAGTTCCTGCCGCGTCTGCACGGCCCGCCTGTTCGTCGCGCTCGACTGGGACCGAATCCGGTGCTGGCCGTCCGCCACAACCACGTCCCAGCGGGGCTTCTCGTTTGGGCTCCCATGCATTCGAAGCCTCCTTGAGGCGTCCACCTGGCACTTTGGAGACGATTCAATCTATGTCGCCAATCGACTCCTGCTTTGATTGTGGCTGCGGGTAGAGAGAGGGGCAATGAGCCGAGTGTCACTC
>PKWK01000346.1:4898-5378 GCA_003133205.1 Granulicella sp.
AACTCGTGATGGTGCTAGAGAGCGACGCTCAGCAGCGCGAGGCGGGTCGACGTGCTGGGCTGACCAGATGTTGGGTCTGCAATTCTTCTCACACCTTCACTCCTGCGACTTTAGTCACATACCAGCTGATTCTCGCCGAGTAGGCTGAAACTTGGGGGTCAATAAATATGCAAGGACTTTACGCGAACAGCAGTGAGCAAAAGAAATCAATCACTCGGCGTCGATTGGTAGGAGAAGGACAGCATCCCGACAAAATGCAGGGACATTGGGTACTGGCGCGTGCTGGTAAGCGCGTACTGCGGCCAGGTGGGCTTGAACTCACGCGGCGCATGCTCAATGCGCTGGCAATTGGACCTGAAGATCACATAGTTGAGTTCGCTCCAGGACTCGGCCTCACGGCCCGAATAGTTCTGCGAAAGCATCCTTTGGCCTATTGGGGGGTGGAGCGTGAGCCTGCGGCAGTCGAACATCTTCGAAGGG
>PKWK01000171.1 GCA_003133205.1 Granulicella sp.
TTCTGCGCCAACACCTATTGCTGGATCACGACCATCTACGACCAGTCGGGCAAGCACAACGATCTCACACAGGCGCCGCGCGGCGCATTCAGCGGCCCAGCCATGGGTGGGTTCAACAACCTCCCGGTCGCTGACGTGGCGCCAATCACTATCATGGGCCACAAGGCCTACGGTGCCTTCATCGAGCCAGGCATGGGCCTCCGCGACGACGACCCGAAGGGCACTGCGGTCGACGACCAGGCAGAAGGACAGTATTGGGTGGTCAACGGCAAGCACTTCAATGCCGGCTGCTGCTTCGACTACGGCAACGCCGAAACGGACAGCCGCGACGACGACGCCGGTACGATGGAAACCACCTACTTCGGCGACGCCACCCCCTGGTACCACGGGAACCCTCCCGGCCCATGGGTGATGACGGACCAGGAGAACAACCTGGTCGGCTGCGTCAACTCGGATGGGACCAAACTCTGCGCCAACCTGCCAAACATTCCCTGGCGATTTGTAACCGCGATGGCCAAGGGCGAACCGCACCATTGGACTTCCATGGGAGGCGATGCACGGCAGGGTCCGCTGTCGGTGATGTTCGATGGACCGCGCGTTGACCCCACCTATGACCCAATGCGCAAGCAGGGAGCCATCCTGATGGGCAACGGCGGCGACAACAGCAACGGCTCGCAGGGCACCGTCTATGAAGCCGCGATGACGGCCGCTGGCACCTTCCCGACGGACGCTACCGACCAGTTGGTGCAGGCGAATGTGGTTGCTGCCGGGTACGACGTACCACGGCTGAGCCTTGCTCCGGCGTCGGCCCCGGCCACTCCGCCGGGACTTCAGACGTTTGCGCCGGGATCGTCGCATGACACCATTGTGACGTTCACGAATACCACAGGCGCGCCCGCGACGGGCGTCAAGTTGAGCATCTCCGCGCCTAAGGGATGGACCGCGCCGGCCTCTGGGACAACGACCTTCGCTGGGCCGATTGCACCGGGTGCGAGCGTGAGCGCTACATTTAAGGTCACCTCGGGACCAAGGGCCTTCAATGGCGACCTGGTCGCCAACGCCGGGTGGACCAACCCAACACGCAGCGGCACCCAAGTCGACACGACGGCCGAGAAAGTCCGGAATGTCAGCCCAATCAAGATCAACGAGTTCCGCGCCAGCGCCGGCTCTCCGGTCAACTCGACGAACTCGTTCATCGAGCTCTATAACGCTGGGTCGAAGGACGTTGACATCTCCAACTGGACCTTCACTGAGCATTCGACACAGCAGGCCATCTTCTCAAACGTGAAGATCCCCGTCGGGACCAAGATCGCGACCGGCGGCTTCTACCTGCTCGGTCTCTCCAACTCCGGACTGACGGCTCCTGCGCGCAAGGGCGATACCACTATCCACGTAAGGAGCACGACCGGCATATCGGCCGGCGATACCATCAGCATTGACACTGGTTCCAGCGTGGAGACCCGCAAGATCGTAAGCGTTGGCACCGCAGCCGGCAGCAGTACAACGCTGTGGCAACCCCTCCCCGATGGCCCGATCATCAAGATACCGGCCGGGTCGACCAACGTACCTGTTACGAGCGTGGCCGGCTTTGCGGTCGGCGAGAAGATCGCCCTCGGCTACGGCGCCACCTATCCCGCCGTCGCCCGGGATACAGAGCACTATGAAGTGGCCACAGTCACCGCGGTCGGAAAACCTGGCACGCAAGCCCTGCTGGGAGCGGACGCGCCCGCCGGCTCGACCAACCTCAAGGTAACTTCCGTCGCCAACATTTCGGCCGGCGACAAGATCAGGCTTGATATCGACAGCGTCGGCCACGGGATTGAGACGGTCACGGTCACGAATGTTGGCACACAGGCGAGCCGCGCGTCGCTTCTTGGCGGCGCGAGTTCCGGCGCGACCAATATCAAGGTCCGCAACTTGAACGGTTTCGCCGTGGGGGACAAGATGATCGTGGGCACGCCGGCGAACAAGGAAACGGTGACCATTACCACTGTCGGCACCGCGGGTCCGGCCGGTACAGGCGTGGACTTTACTCCGGCGCTGGCCAAGACGCACGTCAACGGCGAGGCGGTAGTCGATCCAGGCACCGGTATTGATATTGCCGCCCCGCTGCGGTTCAACCATGCGGCTAACATCCCTTTCAGCGCTCGGGGAACGGGGATCACTTTCGAGCCCGCAACAGCCTTCGCCCACTCCAGCAATGAGCCCGTTCAGGCGCTTGGCACCGGCATCACGCTGGACAAGCCTCTGGCTAACACCCACTCGATCGACGCGGTCGTGCAGGATGCCGCAGTCACGACCGCGGGCTTTCAGGGGACATCGGCACCCAACCAGTGGTTCGGCGGCCCGTCTCTCTCTCCCAGCGCGGGCAATATGGTGCTGCGTGACGCCGCTGGCCTGGTCGTCGATAGCCTCAACTACGGCCTCGTCGTCGACCCCTGGGCCGCTAAGGGTTACCAGGCTGCATCGGGATCCTCGGAGAGTGGCTGCCGTGTGCCTGCGTTGGCCGCTGCCCGGGGCTTCGGGCCAGCCGCGGCAACCGTCGCCGGGCCGAACAGTAGCGCTGGCCGCTTCCCCGATGGCGTCGACACCGACAGCAACTGCGCCGATTTCCTGACGCAGGCTGCTACCACCCTATCGGCCGCTTCGGCAGCCGGCGCAACCAACATCAAGGTTGCCAGCGTAGCAAACTTCGACGCCGGACAGACCATCATGGTCGACACTGGCGCAAGCCCCGAGACTGCAGTAATCGCGACGGTTGGCTCGGCTGGCGCCACGACGGTTGGCACCGCCACCGCTGCGGGAGAGACCAACATCCCAATCGCCGGCGGGCCAGGCTTTACCGCAGGCCAGACAATTACCCTTGGCAGTGGCGCGGACCTGGAGACGGCCGTTATCGCCTCCATGACCAGAGGCGGTTTCGGCCCAGCCGCCAGAGGCACCGCCACGATCACAGTTGCTACGCCGCTCAAGTTTGCCCACGCGGCCGGTGCGCAGGTCTCTGGCACGGGCATCACTCTCACCGCCCCACTAACCCGCGAGCATGCCGGCGGAGCACAGATTTCGGATAACGTGCCCACGCCCGGTGCGCCCAACAAGTATTCCAGAAAACACAATTGAGGACGCCGGGGAACGGAACTGGACAGCAGGAACTCGAACCCTTCAAAACATCAAGGAGTCTTGCTGAACAAATCGACAATCTAATCTGGCTTATGGCATCGAAGCACAATCGATCGACAGGCACCACACTGCATCAGCGGTGGCGGTGGCGGTGGCGATTCTAAGCCAGATTAAGCGACGAAGTTCTGTAACACACCGATTCCGTCGATCTCAATGCGGATTACATCGGCGCTGGCCAGCGAAAACTCATCTCCCGGGACGATGCCCGTCCCAGTCATCAGGAAGACCCCGTCCGGAAAACTGCTGTCACGGAAGAGAAAATCGGCCAACTGCTTCGGTTCACGCTTTAGTTCCGCAAGCGTGGTACTTGCGGCGAAGACCGTCTCGCCGGACCGCTCGATCTCCAGCCCGATGGTGGTCGACTTACCAAGTGGCTCGGTCGAGAGCAGGACGCAGGGACCGAGCGCGCAACTGCCGTCGTAGACTTTTGCCTGCGGCAGATAGAGAGGGTTCTCCCCTTCAATATCCCGTGAACTCATATCGTTGCCGATGGTGTATCCGACGATTTCGCCAGCGGGATTAATGAGAAGGGTCAGCTCGGGTTCAGGCACAGACCACTTGGCGTCGGAGCGAATGCGAACTGCGCTCTGATGGCCAACCACGCGCCGACCGGTCGCCTTGAAGAAAAGCTCCGGCCTTTCGGCGGAGTACACGCGATCGTAAAAGTCGCCTCCTCCCGCATCTTTGCTCTCTTCGATTCGAGCGCTGCGACTGCGGAAGTAGGTAACGCCGGCGGCCCAGACCTCCTGGCTCACGATCGGTGCAAGGATACTGCCAGCCTCAAGCCTTTCGATCGACGTGCCGATTGCAGCGGCCTCAACCCGGCTCTGTAGGTTTGTACTGCGGATCAGTTCATCCCAGTCCGTCGCGGGCACACGGTAGAAGCGTTCCAACTGCTCCACGAAGATTCCGTTAGTGGTGCGGTAGAGTTTCATCTGGTGAGCCTTCCCGTGATGATGGTGTTAGTTGCCTATCGTGCGAAACCGTATTGCCGTCGAGTCGCGCGATGATCGCATCCGCATCATAGACACAACCGCCCCAAACGCCTCCACTAGCTTCTACGAGCGCTGCCCAAAGACGAGTATCGTCCGGCAAAGAAGGATGTGGAGCAAGATCGTTCCGAGGTGTCCGGGCCGCGAGGCGCTGGCTACCTTCTTCAGCGGAGAATCGTTCCCCTCCGGCACCGACAAAATTCACCGTGCCGTGCATCGAGTTCCGGTCGATGACGATCTCGATGGTGTCTCCGTCTATGAGGCGTCCGATGGGCCCTCCGGCCAGCGCTTCCGGTGAGACGTGGCCAATACAAGCACCGGTCGACACTCCGCTGAAACGGGCATCCGTAAGAACGGCGATGTGCTTGCAGAATGGAAGGTTCTTCAGAGCCGCGGTGATCTGATAGATCTCCTGCATACCGGCGCCGGCGGGTCCCCCACAGATGAGGGCGATCACATCTCCGCGAGTAACGAGACCGCGCTTGATTGCGTCGATCGCCGCAGCCTCAGTGGTGAAAACACGAGCCGGTCCAGAATGTCGATATACATTTGTCTCGTCGATGAGAGATGGATCGATGGACGTACTCTTGATGACGCTTCCTTCAGGAGACAAGTTCCCAGTCGGAAAGCAGACGGTTGACGTGAGTCCACGCGCACGCGCACGATCCGGTGACAAAATTACGTCTTCGGCATCAATACCATCGAGTGCACGAAGTCTCTCCTTCAGAGCGCGACGCCGCTCGCTCTGCTCCCACCAGTTCAGATTCTCATCGAGCGTCTCACCTGTAACAGTGAGCACGCGACCGTCGAGCAATCCGGCCCGACGAAGATGCAGCATAACTTCAGGCACTCCGCCTGCGAGAAACACCTGGACCGTGGCGAAGTTATTCGGACCGTTCGGCAGCGCGTCGACCAGCCTCGGAACTTCACGGTTGATCGCTGCCCAATCCGTCGCAGTAGGCCGTCGCAGTCCCGCTGCATGTGCAACAGCGGGAACGTGCAGCAGCAAGTTGGTCGACCCGCCAAAGGCTGCGTGGAGCACCATTGCATTCCGGATCGCGGCGTCAGTTAGCACGTCGCGCGTGCTCACGCCGAGTTGAGCCATGCGCAGGATAGCGCGCGCGGAACGAGACGCCGCGTCCAGCCAGATGGGCTGACCTGAAGGCCCGAGGGCCGCATGAGGCAGCGAAAGCCCAAGCGCCTCGGCCACTACTTGTGAGGTTGCAGCGGTTCCAAGGAATTGGCAACCGCCGCCAGGTGTGGCACACGCGCGGCAACCTATCTCCGCAGCGTATTCCAGCGTAATCTGCTGCTGTGCATAGCGTGCTCCGATGGACTGCACCTTGCCTGCATCTTCGCCCGCTTCGGGAAGCAGGGTGACTCCGCCGGGAATGAGGATGCTTGGCAGCGATCCGGAAGAAGCCAGCGCCATCATCATCGCGGGCAGACCTTTGTCGCAGGTCGCTACTCCGATAACGCCTTTGCGCGTGGGCAGCGAACGCATCAGTCGCCGAAGCACGATGGCGGCATCGTTGCGGTAGGGCAACGAGTCAAGCATCCCATCCGTACCCTGAGTGCGACCGTCGCACGGGTCGGTGCATGCTCCCGCGAACGGAATGCAATGCCGATTGCGAAGTTCGCGGGCGGCCTCGGCTACCAGGAGTCCCACCTCCCAATGGCCGGTGTGGAAGCCAAGAGCGATGGGCGTTCCGTCCTGCGCGCGCATTCCACCATGAGTGCTGAGGATCAGAAACTCCGGGTCGAGCAATCGCGCCGGATCCCAACCCATCCCGGCACTTTGACTCAGTCCAAAAAGATTGCCCGAGGGCTGCGTCAGCAACATCTCCGCAGTGATGGGGAGCATTCCTTCCGGCCCTGGGGCGTGAGTTTTCGTCTCCGCGAAGAGGTCGGCCGCACCATCAAAGATTTGCTCGGCAGTGATCACTGCCCGTTGACTTGTGGTCATGGCTTGGTATGAGACTCAGGAATAAGTACAGCTTCAGGTTTAGGAGATTCCTTCAAGAACAAGAGGAGCACGGCGGAGCACGCGAGCGAAACCGACATCAAGAGATATCCTGCGCGTGAATTTCCCGTCGTCGCCTGGAGCCAGCCTACGAAATAACTGCCGAAAAATCCTCCTAACGCTCCGCTGCTATTGATGAAGGCAAGCACCTCAGCTACTACGTTGCGCGACACCCGCTCCGGCACAATCGCAAAGAACGGCCCGTACGGGGCGTACATGCAGCCACCCCCTACGATAAGGCAAGCAAACGCGACCGTAAAACTTCTCTGCGCAAAAACGAAGGATCCAAACAATGCCAGCGCCGACACCAGCAGAAGCGGCCAGATCAACGACTGACGCTTCTGCGTCTTGTCAGACACCTGAGACACGATGAGCATCATAACGACGGCGGCGATGTAAGGGCACGCGGAGAACAGCCCCGTATTGGCAATCGAGAGAGAGCCGCCCTGGCGCAGAATGGTTGGCAGCCACAGCACAAAGCCATAAACGCCCAAACTCCAAAGAAAGTACTGCACTGCAAGGAGCATTACATCGGGCCGCAGCAAAGCCTCGCGAACTGCCCCGACAGGCGGCACTGATAGTTGTTCCTGCGCGAGCCGCTCCTCAAGAAGCCTGGCGGCCTCTGAGGTCATCCAGCCAGCCTCCGAGGGTTTGTCGCGCACGAATCGGATCCACACCACAGCCCACAAGATCGACGGAATGCCTTCCAGAATAAACGTCTTCTGCCAGCCGTAAGCTTGGATGAGAAAGCCGGTGATCGCGGACATCCAGATCACCGTAACCGGATTCCCCAGGATCAGGAAGCTGTTCGCGCGCGAGCGTTCAGTTCGGGTAAACCAGCGAGTCAGCAGCAGCAACATCGCGGGAAAGATACAGCTCTCCGCGATTCCCAGCAGGAATCGATCGACAGCAAGCATCCAAAACTGGCGCAATATCCCGGTGAGCGCGGCAAGCCCTCCCCACGCAATCAGCGCACTGAATACCAGCCAACTGGCGCTATGTTTTCTGGCAAAGATTGCGCCCGGAACTTGAAACGCAAAGTACCCCAGGAAGAACAACGCACTCAGCAACGATGACTTTTGGCCCGTAATGTGGAGTGTCGTTGCTAACCCTGCCGCCGCGCCAAATCCGTAGTTTGCGCGGTCAAGGTAGGCGAGACTGTAGGTGACGAATACGGCCGGCAGAAGATAAAGCCATCGCTTCTTGAGAGACAATTCCGCAGCAAAATGCGACGCCGTCGCATTCGGAGAACTGCCGACGGTTCCGCCGTGAACCAGTGACTTCATCGGGTCTCTCGTTTGCGCTGACAGGTGCGAGGCGTGCTCGAAATGCCTGTGGAGTGAAGCTGTCGATTCATAAACTCCTTTTGGCTTGGACTCGTTTCGTACTGAGCGGCAAGCCAACGAAGTACGTAGACCGGCCCAAGAAGGAAAGTCGGACCGCTTTACAGCGACCCTTTGACACACGGCGTACTTCCCAGGGGTTGCCCGCCGCCAACGCTGACTTCCACTGTTGATTTCGGCAAATCACCGGCAGCCACCGTGAAGGTCAATTGCTGGACCTGGCCGGCCGCAAGGTGAATCCGCTGGAACCCTCGTAGGCTCCGGGTCGGCGCGTCGTCCCCCGTTCCCCCACCGAGATACAACTGCACCACCTCGTCGCCTTCGCGTGAGGAAGTGTTCTTCACCGTCGCCCGAACTTCAGCGCCATTCGCAGTCCGCTTCGCGGTCAAGCCCGAATACGCGAAGGTCGAATAGCTCAGTCCGTAGCCGAACGGGTACAGCACCTCGCCGGTGAAGTAGCGGTAGGTCCGGCCCTTCATGGCATAGTCACTAAACGAAGGCAACTGATCGGTGCTCTTGTAAAACGTCACTGGCAGACGGCCTGAGGGATTGTTCACTCCCGCCAACGTTTCGGCAATCGCAGTGCCTGCTTCCTCGCCGGCGTACCAGGCCGACAGCACCGCCGCAGCGCCCGAGGCGGCCGAATTCACCGCGACAGCGCTGCCGCTGGTCAAAATCACCACCACTGGCTTGCCGGTGGCGATGATGGTCTTCACCAGAGTCTCCTGCGGCTCAGGCAGTTCGATAGCTGCCCGGTCGTGTCCTTCACCTTCCTGCGTTCCGTTCAAGCCGACGAAGACCACCGCTACGTCGGCCTCTTTCGCTGTCTTTTCCGCTTCGGCCAGCATAGCTGAGGCCGGCGGAAGCCAGTTCAGTTCCGCTCCGCCTCCGCTCCCGTTCTGCTGGTATTCGACCCTCACAGCATAGTGGTGGCCAGCCTCCAATCGTATCGGCGGTGAACCGGCGCGGCGCCCTCCCGGCCCCCCTCCCTGTCCCTGCCCTGGTCCTAATCCGGCTGGCCGAGCACCTGCAGGCCCACTGGGGTTTACCTCCTTGTCGTCGAGGAACAACTTGATCTTTCCGTTGCGGTTCCACTGTCCGGTCCGCGCTGTCAGGACGTAGTCGCCGGTATCGGGAGGCGTGAACGTGCCGGTCCAACGGATGGAGTATTGGTCGCCATGAACCGCCGTGACAACAGCGGGCTCTTCCATGTTCGCGTCGAAGTATACGCGGGGCTCAGTCCGATGGAGCGTCGGCTGACCCCGGAAATCAGGATTATCGAAATACTCCGCCAGAAGTCCCGGCCCCTTCCCGTCGGGCGGAGTGAGACGGTCCGAAGAAACAAGGGCGTTCGTGGTGGCCGTATAGGTCGCACCCAGAGCGTACTGGACCTTCGCCTTCGGAAACTGCCGCACAATCCCTTCAAGCGGAGTGACCTGCTTCGACGAAATGCCGTTGTAGTTGCCCAGCAACCCGATCGGATCGTCGGCGGATGGGCCGATCACCGCGATCTTGTTCAGCGAGGATTTCAATGGCAGGATTCTGTCCTGATTCTTCAGGAGAACGATGCCTTCCCGCCCAGCTGTGCGCGCCAGTTCCCGGTGTTGGGCGGAATCGTTCTCCGAGTACGGAATCTTGGCGTACGGAACGCGATCCTGGGGATCGAACATCCCCAGGCGGAATCGCGCCACGAAGAGACGCTCCGCCGCCCGCGTGATCTCAGCCTCTGTGATGTGCCCCGCTTTCACTTCATCGACCATGCTCATATACTCGCCACCGCATGTGAGGTCTGTACCCGCCTTCACCGCTGCGACAGCGGCCGCACCCTCGGTGGCCACAAACTTATGGCTTCGATAGATATCTCCAACCGCCCCGCAGTCGCTGACGACGAAACCCTTGAAGCCCCACTCATCCCGCAACTCTTTCTTCAACAAATAGTCGTTGGCACATCCCGGCTCGCCATTAACCGAGTTATAGACGCACATCACGGAATCCGCCTTGCCCTCAACCACAGCCGCCCGGAACGCAGGCAGATACGTGTTCAGCAGATCGTACTCGCTCGCCTTGGCATCAAAGACATGGCGTAGAGGTTCCGGACCGCTATGCACCGCGTAGTGCTTGGGAGTGGCGACCACCTTCAAATAATGTGGATCATTCCCCTGCAATCCAGTAACGAACGCGACCCCCATTCGACTGGTGAGGTAGGGATCTTCGCCATACGTCTCCTGGCCGCGTCCCCAGCGAGGATCCCGGAAGATGTTGAGGTTCGGCGACCAGTAAGTCAGTCCGGCGACACGACCGGGAGAGTTTCCGGACGCCGGCTCAGGGATCGGGTCGTGGCGCAGGGCTTCATGATACTTGGCGCGAGCTTCCGTAGAAATCGCGTCCGCGACACGGTGAACGAGACCTGCATCCCAGGTTGCGCCGAGCCCGATCGGTTCTGGAAAGACCGTGGCCCGGCCGCTTGCCACGCCGTGCAACGCCTCGTTCCACCAGTTATAGACAGGTACCCCGAGGCGTGGAATCGCCGGAGCGCTGTTTTGCATCTGTCGCAGCTTCTCTTCCAACGTCATGCGAGACACCAGGTCCGCCGCACGCTGTTCCGGCGGCAAAGCCGGATTCTGATACGGAAGGCTGTTGGACTGCTTGGTGGATTTCTTGGCAGGTTGCTTTTTACCACTCGCCCCTTTTTGAGCCGTTTCTCCTACCTGCAGAACTGCGGTGAACGCCGGCTTTGCCTTGCCCTGGCGATCGAACAGCAGAGGATAGTTCGTTCGTCCCCTGGTGGGGAAGTTGTTGAGCCACGAACCACCATCGGTTACTCCCCAAAGCGTAATTCGGCCCATCGAGGCGTGGTGGTCGACGTACACCTGGAACAGTTCCGCATAGCGTTTGGCGAGCTTTTGCTGCATCTCGTCCGGAAGTCCGTTCACATACGGATTCGAATCCGCCGTCCCCGCGGCCGTCAGCGAAACGTCCGCCGAGTTCGAGCGCGTCGTGCGCGGCAGGATATCGATGTCCATCTCGCTGACATTCACCTGCAGCCCGAGCGACGAAAACGCCTCGATGGTCGCCGCTTCCGTCTTCGCGTCCGCATCGTCGAGATGCAGATGGCCCTGCAATCCAATGCCGGTGATTGGAACACCGTCCGCCTTGAGTTTGCGCATCAACTCGACAGCGCCTTTGCGCTTGGCTTCGTTCTCCAGTGAGTAGTCGTTGTAGTAGAGCTGCGCGTTGGGATCGGCTTCATGCGCGTACTGGAAGGCCTTCTCAATGAAGTCGGGGCCGATAATCTTGTACCACTGCGACTGGCGCATAGTACCGTCTTCGTTCAGCGCTTCGTTGACCACGTCCCATCCGTTGATCCGCCCCTTGTATCGGCCGACCACTGTCCGGATATGATCGTGCATGCGTTCGAGTAAGGCATCGCGGGTTAGCGGTTTGCCATCCGCATCCTGGAAGACCCAGCGCGGGACCTGGCTGTGCCACACCAGGCAGTGGCCGACGATGAACATCTTGTGCTTCTCGCCAAACGCCACATAACGATCCGCGGCATCGAAGTTGTACCGGCCTTCAGCCGGATGAATCAATTGCCACTTCAAATCGTTCTCCGGGCTGATCGTATCGAACTGCGACTCGATAATGGGGTCGGCGATCGGGTCGCGATCCTCGAACTGGGCCGTGTTCAATGCCGCTCCAACGTGAAATAACCCCTTGTACACGTCCCTAAGCGTCGGCGTTGGCGCGGTCTGGCCTTGGGCGATTGCAGTTGCTAGAACCAGTAATGCGAGAGGTTTCATCGGGCTGCCCTCCTATGCGCAACCTTTTGGCAAGTCGTGATCGAGAGAATTGCAACATGGGGCCAGTTGAGCGGACCTAGAACCTGGTACCCACAGGGTGAAGCCCAATCTCATGGCGCAACGCCCTTCGGAGCAAAGCTGCCACCCTTCACCATATCGCTGAGGATTTCTCTTGTCCTGGCAGGGCAAGCGCTTCCCTTCTGAGGTGTAAGGTTATCGTGCTCAGATTCGATCATCGGCAATGGCTCTTTGGGACCCGGAATTTGATTCAGGGCCGTCCAGATACCCGCGGGTGGCGCCGTGGTATCGATAAATCCCATGCCCGCCATCACCGGCGCTTTGATATGCGAGGTGAAATTGGCGGTATCGAAATAGAGCGCAGTCTTCATCACATCGGCGTTGTCCGAGGGCCAATTGGGATACCCCGCTTTACGACCGTGAAGATCGCCGTTGGCATCGGCGCCTGCAGGTACGCAAACTAGAACCGCGCTGATCTTTTCAGGCCGCAGGCCGGCGAGCACGAGGCTCTGCTGACCGCCCATGCTGCCACCCGTCAACACGATCGTCTTGCCATCCCAATCCGGCCGCGTCAACAGGTAGTCGAGAGCGCGAGAGTCTCGAAGATACATATCGAGAAAATACGATTTTTCGCGATCGGTATTGCCGACAGTTTGATATCCTCGCGGGATGCCCCCCGAGGGATCGGCCGGCGACTTGTCGTGGGAATCGACGTTAATAACTAGCCAGCCCTCGACCGCGTGCTGCGCATCGCCCCGAGCGTTCAAGGCATACACGCCCGCGTACTGTAATTGGATGAGCGCAGGAAACTTGCCGTCCTTGGCAGGCTTGGCCAGGTAGCCGTGCGCCTGCGATCCGAGCGCATCCAAGGTGAACATGCTCATCTCGACACCGGGTACGTCGGTCTGCACCGGGGCGAGGACGGGATTGATCGGGATCTTGGCCTGCTGAGAGAGTTTGTCGTTCCAGAAGGTGTCGAAGTCGGCGGGGCGCGGCGTCGAGAGGCCGAGCTTTGTAGGAGCCACGGCCGCACCAACCGCGTAGAGGCCGTTGTTGCGGCCAGTATTGCCTCCCGTGAACGCTGGCGCACTATCAGGAGCGGCCGGGGCGCCCTGAGGCATGTCGCCTACAGTCGCCACAGGAGCGTCTGGAGACGGAGTTGCTGGAGCGAGATTCGCATACGGCACAATCGAGACGTAGATCATCTCGGACTCGTCGCCGACGATCTCGATCTTGTCCTTGCCGGAGGAGAGATCCAACTTGCCTTCCTTCAGGACGACGGCGTTGTTGCGGCGAATAGTCCACTTATAAACATAGCTGGGCGTAACCGGACCGGGCGTCACCGTCCACCCAACCGTTTCACCCACGTTGTAGATGCCACTACTGTGATAGGGCGCGAAGGTGAGCTGCTGCTGAATCGGGGCGCGCTGTCCAACAGCGATCCCTGTTGAGAAGAGCAATACGACAAGCAGCAGACGCGAAGTCATTCGAGTCATAACCTAAGTCTCCTCTGCGAAAGCTAACGACGCGGCCTCATCGCCGGCGAATAGAAGCATCATGGCCAAACAAACGATGTACTGTGAGGCCGAATGATGCTGGCATACGACTGAAGCTCCTGGCTTTCTGGTATTTCGAGAGGGCCGCGCCCACCCCAGCGGTCGCAGCGAGCCGCAGCGCATCGCGTCGGCTGATAAGGTTGCCATGCGCATCCTTCGATCTAGACATTTCGTCTCCTCAGAATACTGATGAAGTCTCCTGCTGCTACTCACCTTGCCCGTTGCCGCAGGGCCAACTTCAGCCCTCAACCTGGATTGAGCGCAAATATGCGAAAACGTCTACTGTCCCGAGCACGCTAGAGGCTCGGACAACTTCTTGTCAAGCAGGCCTGCGATCTCCAGAAACTGGACGTGATAATTGTCTTTATTTGAGACACAAAAAAAGATCATCGCGGAAGATTACGCCTCAGAGTTTCACGTTTTCAAGCCCACTTTGTATGAGGTCAGAAGAATCTCTCCGACGCCAGAGTACAGGCTAGTTGGGCAATTTCTCGATTGGTACTCATCTGTACCCTCAGAGTTGGATTTAAGCGCTTGACGGGGATGCAAGCACGATGCTAACGTTTCGGCCTGAAAAGAGCGACAATTTTTTGTTACAGAAAGTATGTTCGACGACGGGGTGTTCCGGGCTGTGCTCGGACGAAGTTATTCAAGGCTAGTGGATTTACGTCGAGTATTTATCCCTTTCTTTTTCAGCACCAGCACATTCCACGGCACGAGGATTAGATATTCCCCCGTTCGTCATAGATCGAGTTCAATCCCCCTAAAAGGCCCGCTATGAATGCGTTTCGCAGAATTGTAGTATCCGCAGCCGGCGTCCTGGCTGTAGTGGCAATTCAAGTTTTTCACTCCATTCCAGCCATCGCGGCTTCCCAAGTCGCTCCCAGCGCTGCGCCCACCAGCCCGCTACCAACTGCTGCGCCCGCTGATGCTATGCGAATGGGGCGTCTGCCCCCCGACGCTGCGGCTGCGAACGCACCCCGCACCATTGTGCCTTACTTCGTACCGGCCACGGCACTACCCAAGGCGCCTAACGCCGAAGGCTTTCTGCAGCGCTGGCTGCTCCTCGAGCCGATCAACAAGCCGAATCGCAGCAACAACGTCTTCGTTGACTCCTATGTGCGCAAGACTTTTAATACCGAAAACTTCCCTAACCAGTTCACGGTCATCCCCCGCAACGGAGACAAGGTGACCGTCGCAGACCAGACCCTTGCATGGCATGCTCTCGACTCCACCATGTTCAACGTCAAGCTATTCCGATTCGCCTATGGCTTGAACAAGCAAACATACGGTGACATCTTCTGGGCCGTCACTGTGGTCAATAGTCCTCGTGAGATGAAGAACGTTCGCTTGGCTGTCGGCTCCAATTCAGCGTCTATGTGGTGGCTCAATGGCAACGATGTTGTCGATCTATTCGACGATCGTCGCATGGTTCAGGATGACGTGGTATCCAAACGGCTTACGCTCAACAAAGGCAAGAACATCATTCGCGGCGCCGTCATCAATGGACCCGGTCTAAGTGATTTCTGCGTGCGCTTTATCGATGAGAACGGTAACCCGATCAAGGACATCACCCTGAGCATGGAGTAAAAGCCCGTCGGCTTGCTGAGTCGTACCGATCTTATTTGGTTTTCTATCGCATTGTTCTTTGGAGCTAGCATGAAATCGTATATTTGGGCTGCAGCGCTTCTACCCCTGATCTCTATCGGGGCATCGCGTCCAGCATTGGCACTGAATGGCGAACCATACATCCACGATCCCTCGACGGTCATTTACGACAACGGTAAGTATTACGCGTTCGGCACCGGAGGCGGAGGACTGATCTCCGACGACGGCGGCTGGACCTGGCACAGCGGTGCTGTACGTCCCGGCGGCGGCGTCGCCCCTGACGTCATCAAGATCGGGGACAAGATATTCATGACCTACGCCGTAGGCGGAGGCGGCATGTCGGGCGGCCACGCCAGCAACGTCAAGACCATGTGGACCAAGACCCTCGATCCCACATCCCCGGACTTCAAGTTCAACGACGATAGCGTGGTCGCTGGCAGCAACGGAGTCGAGGATGCCGACGCCATCGATCCTTCCTTCCTGTATCAGGGAGGCCACCTGTGGCTCAGCTACGGCACCTACTTTGGATTCATCCGCGTCCTCGAACTCGATCCCAAGACCGCCAAGCGTCTGCCCGGCGCCAAGCCGGTCGACGTCGCCATCGACATGGAAGCCACGGACCTGATCTATAAGGACGGCTGGTACTACCTACTCGGCACCCAGGGCACGTGCTGCGACGGCGCTAACTCCACCTACAATATCCGCGCAGGCCGCTCCAAGAACGTAACAGGTCCCTACGTCGATAACATGGGCGTCGAATTGCTCAAAGGCGGTGGCAAGCTTGTGGCAGCCGCCAGCGGCCGCTTTATCGGCCTCGGCCATTTCGGTCGGTTGATACTCGGTGACGGCGTGGAGAAGTTCTCCTGCCACTACGAAGCCGACCTCGACCGCAGCGGCCGCAGCGTCCTCGACATTCGCCCTCTGCTCTGGAAAGACGGATGGCCAGTAGGCGGCGACAACTTCCAGCAAGGCACCTACGAGATCCAGTCTGAACGTTCCGGCTTTGCCCTGGAGGTCGGTGTGGACTTCGTGCGGATGGACCGCGGCGGCGGCTTCGGAGGAGGCGGGGGCCCACGTCCCGCGAACGCCGCACCTGGTGCACCCGGAGCCCCTGGCGCACCCAACGCGGCAACCCGGCCCGGCGGACCAGCTGGCGGACCTGGAGCAGGCGGTCCCGGCGGAGGTGGTGGAGGTTTCAACCGTGCCCCACAGGGCCCGGTCTCTCCCGTTCCAAACCAGACACTCGCTCAGGCATCCGCAAATTGGCCAGCCGACAACCTTGACGTCCGCCTCGGACAATACATCGTCCGTCCTCAGCAGCTGTGGACGATCACCCCCGTCGCCGATAAAGGCGGCTATCCCGGATCGCCCTACTTCAAAATCACTATCGCCGGAACTGACCGCACCCTGGCCGCAACCGCAGACGGTGAAGTCATCGCGCTTCCTGCCTTTACTGGCGCTCCCGAACAACTGTGGCGCATCGATCAGTTGATTGATGGAACCTACCGCATCATGCCAAAAGTGATGCCCAACTCCAGCGAACCCGTCGCCTTGACCGCAGTTGGCGCCAGTACGCCTACTCTAGCCAAGTTCGACCCCAAGAGCGAGAAGAGCCGCTGGACCTTTAGAAAGCCTTGAAGTCCACAAAACAACAATCGGCAATCTACTCACGAAACGTCGTCGCATGACGAATTAAGGAGTTGATCGCTGCAGAATAGATGCAAGTCCGTGTATGCGAGGCGGCGATAAGAACAAGAAATGACGGCTCTCGCCTACCCGATGCGGTAGCACATTGGTGGTGACTAAATGAAAATACAACGGAATCTCTTGGCCTCTTTTGCGTGGTGGATTGCGAGTGCTGCGGCGCTTCATGCGGTCACAGTCACGGTGCAGCCGTGGGGAAAAGACGCAGCCGGCAATGCGGTGGAGTTGTACACGCTGAAAGACCGTAACGCTGAGGTCCAACTGACCACCTACGGTGCACGAATTGTTAGCATCCGCGTACCCGACAGCAGTGGACAGATGAGCTGTGCCTCGCCAAAATTCCATCCGGGCACAAAATGAGCCTGATTCGCGAACTCGTCGGTCGATTCGAAACTAGTTATCGGCCGGAATGGAGCCGCTCGGTGCCCGAGGATCTCAACGAGAACCGGACAAAGCACAGAATGCGGGGTTGGTAGGCACACGTCTCCCGTCGGCTATTTTCGCTCCCATTGAGAATTGGGCGAAGAGAAAGCTCAGGCGGCCAAGTCGTAGCGATGATGCAGACCACCGAGTCTTGGCATCGATACAGGCTTGCAACCGTCGACGGGTCTCATCCCTGTTTCGCGACCCGCGGGCGTTCCTTTCGCCAGCGCAAGATGCGTTCGGTCTTCGTGATAGTAGTGAACGAATTCGTTCATGAGCCGCTTCAGATGACGTTCATTAACGACGATCACATGGTCGAGCAGATCACGTCGACAGCTGCCGACCCAACGCTCGGCAACACCGTTCTGCCACGGACTTCGGAAGCTCGTGCGCTTTGGACGAATCCCGAAGCTCTTCACTGTTTCGATCACTTCGTCGTTGAACTGTGGGCCGCGATCAAGGATCAGATAGTCGGGTGCCGAATCGTAGGGGAACGCCGCACGCAACTGCTGAATGACCCAAGCGCTGCTCGGATGTTTGGTCACATTGAATTGCATAACTCGCCTCCGGTCGTGCGCAATGACAAAGAAGCAGTACAGCACGCCAAAGGTGAACGTCGGCACGGTGAAGAAGTCCATCGCGGCGATTGCTTCACGATGGTTGCACAGGAATGCCGCCCACCGCCTTGCCGGCTCAGGACTCCTCGGCGCCTTCCGCATCCAACGCAGGACTGTTCGTTCCGAAACGTCGAAGCCGAGCATCTTCAACTCACCATGTATCCGTGGCGCGCCCCAGGTCTTGTTCTCGGCGACGATGCGAAAGATGAGTTCACGCAATTCCTTGCTGACGCATTTTCTTCCCACTCGGGTCCGATGGCGCGAAAGCCACGTCCAATACAACTTGAATCCTGCCCGATGCCAGCGAATGACGGTTTCCGGTTGGACGAGGATCAATGCCGACCTCCAGCCAGTCCAGAGCCGCCGCAACACAACCCAGAACAGTCGGTCAGAAGCTGCAAGTCGCGGATGAGGATGCTTCTGTTTCAAAACGCCGAGTTGTTGCCGCAGCGCCAGGTTTTCCAAGGCCAAATCGCGACGAGAGCGAAAACATCGAGTAAAGAGAACAACCAGGAGCCTCAGCAGGCGGAGCATGAGACCAGTTTTACACGGGAACAGACCAAATTCGGCATCCGGCTTATATACTTGATTTGACTGCAGATCGGTATTTTGGCGAGGCACAGCCCCAACGATGTGGCGCGCCATCACGACGTCGCATCGCGGCCGTGGTTCAGACGCGAGCGTTGAATACCGGAGTTGCCGAAGCGAACATGATGCTGATTACAGAGGCATTCGCCGCACTCGGCTACAACGCCTGGTGCAGCACCTTCTGCCCCTTCTTCAATTGGCAGGTAATGCGACGCATCGCGGTGGGACAGCAGGAACGGCTGGAAGCTATCGCGGCAAGTGACGGCTGGCTTAGCGACGGGCACGGATTAGACATCACTTTTCTCGCCACTGCTGCGAACTTCGAGACGCGTACGAATGGCGCCACCCACATGGGCAACGACGACAGCACTACTTTCGATGCGGTGGCGCATCTGAAGATCATCGATGTGTCCTGTCCCCAGCAGATGCTCGCGATCATGAAGTGGACGATGGAAGGCGGCAAGGGCCTGGTCTACGTGCGCGTTATGCGCACCGGCTCGGCCGTACTCTACCCCAGCGACTACAGCTTCGAGTACGGCAAGGGGTACGTGCTGCGTCAGAGCGACACTGACAAGGCCATCCTCCTCAGCAGCGGCCGCGGAGTACACGAAGCGCTTGGTGCGGCGGACCTCTGTGCGAAGCAGGGTCTTGGTGTCATGGTCGTCGATATGCCGTCCGTGGATGGGGACCTGCTGCTGAAGCTTTATCAAAGCGGACTGCCGATTGTGTTGGCGGAGCAGAACAACGGATTTCTGCTGCAGAATTTTCTGAAGTTGCTGTATCGGCATCGAACCGGCTCCAGTCTGCAGGGGCTCGATCGTTTGACAACCATCAACACGCTCCGTCCGAACGGGGATAAACAGTTCATTCACTCGGCGACCTATGAAGAACTGGTGGAAGTGTTTGGCCTGACCCAGGCGGCGATTGCGGCTGTCGTACAGAGGGCAATTCAGGACTAGCCATAGCGGAGGTGCAGGATGGCAATGCCGATCGTTGATGAGGCCACAGTCGAGGAACTGGACCTACCAGGCAGGCACCTGCGGTGGGTGGTGACGAAGGAAAGCACAGGCGCGCAATACTGCACGATGGCGGTGATCCGAGTTGCGCCGGGTAGTCGTGTGCGCCCCGCACACTCCCACCCGAATGGCGAGGAAATTATTTACATCATCAACGGACACGGCCGCGTACTGATCGACGGCGAGGTGGAACAAGTAAAAGCCGGGTGCGCGGTGCTCTTCCCCAAGGGCAAGATTCATATGCTTGAGAATCTGTCTGACGAAGAGATGAAGGTGGCCTGCTTTTTCGCGCCGCCGGCGGGCTTAGAGAACTATGCGTTCTTTGAGGATGTCGATTTTCCCCCGGACGCCTCCTAGCGGTGCTTCGTCGGAAGCATAAGGAATCCCTCTTTGGATCCAGTTCGGGCTGGACAGCGTGGCTTTGCGAGTACTCAGCGGGAGGGCCGCGCAGCCATAAAGGCGTCCTTCGCGGCAAAGTCCTTAGCAATTCCAATAATCATGAATTCAATAGGTTCACTCCCACTGGTCGTAAACGTCTGCCGTTCGTTGAGACGAACTGGAACAACATCTCCGGTATGAATGGCGGCTGTCTCCGTACCGATAGTCACGGTCCCATCGCCTGCCAAGATATAGTAGGCTTCGCTCATGTCCGGCTTTGCCGTTGGCCCAATTGAACTGCCGGCGGGGATAAGCAGATGATCGATATACGACCATGTTGTGAAAAACACGCTCGGTTGCAGCACCCGTCTGTATTGCACGGTGCCATTCCCGCCATTCATATGATCAGCCGGCCTTAGCAAGGTTCGGTCCAAATGCATGGTGACAAACTGCGGGATGGGGTCGAGAGGAACGCCTACCCGCGGGTCTCCCAGGTCGAAGTTGTCATAGACCTTAGTCAGCCCGACATTAATGTTCAACCACTGTATAGGCTTGTCGGTGTCGTTATAGATCGCATGGGCGTGGCCAATCCTATCGGGCACGCCTACCGGCCCTTTGAGTAATGACGTTCTACCGTCAACAGTAAACTGGGCCTCGCCATCCAAGATGACAAACATCTCTTCACACTTATTGTGAAAATGTTCGCCAATACCGCTCTTTGGCGCGATTACTCCACGATGGAAAAAGATCAGATTGGTGTCGAGTGCATCCGCACCCAACATCGCTCTGAAATCCATCGTCCCCGCTCCTTCATGAACAGCTTTTAGATGGTTGTATTTTGAAGGGTCGGCTCGTCCTATGCGCTGCTCAAGCGTGCGAGGCTGCGCTGGGGGAGCACTTGTTTGGGCAAACAATATATTGGGAACGGCTGCAAGCATCAAGGACAATACAATTGTCTTCTCGCACATATCGCTCTCCCGTAATTGCGAATAATTCTCAATCTATTTTCATCAAGCCGTGCGCGGATTCTTCGTCAGACCTTCGCTGTTGAATTGATGCTTGGCCGGCGTCGGCTTCTCTGCAGTCATTGGAATCTCCGGACGCACGGTCATCCAACAGGCGGCTGCAATAATTGCCAAGGCTGCTGCTGCCGCAAAGGACATGGTCCAGCCGAATCGCTGGGCAATTACCGGTGTGAGCGACGCCGTAACAGCGCCGCCTATTTGTCCGGCCATATTAATAAGGCTAGAAAATACGCCGGAATTTGCACCCGCAATATCAATGGAAGCTGACCAGTAAGAACTTTGAGAGATATAAAGGGCTCCAGCTCCTGCCGAAAGAATAATGCCCGCCCACTGCGGACTATGCGTCTGAGATCCCACAATGAGGAATAAAGCAGTGAGTAAGGATGCACCCACTGCGAGAGTGCAACGGCCAACCCGAACGCCGTAGCGCTTCGTGAGCCAGTCGCTGGCGGCTCCTCCGGTAAGACAGCACAGCGTCATCGAAAGAAATGGAAGCATCGTATACAAGGCGCTCGACTTCAGGTCGAATCCTCGCACCTGAGCCATATATATGAAAAACCAACTGAAATAGATCCAGGCGATGTAGACAAACCCGAAATATGCGACCATCAAGGCTGGAAGGTCGCGGCGGCAGAAAATTGCCTTCCAGGGTATCTGCACCTTACCCGTACTTGCGGGCGGTATTACCTGCTCTTCGTCAAGAGCCACTCCAGGAATATCGCGATGGATCTCCCGCAGTTCCTCTGCCGAGATCATCGAATGGTCTTCAGGACGGTCGGAAGATATCGACCACAACACAGCCGCCGCCGCAAACCCCACTGCAGCACTTACCCAGAAGGCCGACCGCCATCCATGATGGGTGATGAGCCAGTTGAGCAAAGGCGGCGTAAGCCCACTACCCGCCCCGACACCGGCAAAGATTAGACCGTTGATGATGCCGCGTTCCTGTAGCGGAATCCAGCGGGCAACAAACTGACTTGCCGCAGGATAGACAATCGATTCCCCCGCGCCGAGAGCGAACCGAACCAGAAACAAGATTGCAATCGCGTGAGGAATTGTAGACGGAATAAGGGCAGTGAATGCCGTGGCAATGCCCCACCACAACACACCCAACGAAAGGACTCGGCGTGGACCGAATTGGGCAGCGAGCCATCCAGCAGGAACCTGACAGACCGCGTAGCCGATAAGAAAGGCGCTGGAGAGCCATCCCAGCCGCTGATTGTTCAGCCCGAACTCTTTAATGATCGCCAGTCCCGCAATCGAGATATTCGTGCGATCTAGAAATGCGATGCCGCTAATTACAAAGAGCCAGAAAGAAAGAATATAGCGTATCCGTATGGCGTGCTTTCTGGCCATCATACTCTCCTCAAAACAAGCTTCTGTCGTATTTTCAGTCGGCTAAGGTAACGCAAAGGCCATGTAAACGCCTCCAGTCCCTGATCTTCTGTCTCTCCCACCACCAGACGCAATGACTATATATTGCTTGCCTTTGACCTCATAGGTAGCAGGTGTAGCAAGCGCGGAGAACGGCATCGTCGTTTCCCAAAGTAGCTTGCCCGTCGATTTGTCGAATATTCTGAGCTTCTTGTCGTAAACCGTAGCCGCAATGATTAATAGGCCACCATCCGTGACGACAGGGCCACCAAAATTCTCCGTTCCTGTAATGGGTACTCCCTGTGCGGTGAGCACGGGATACTCTCCCAAGGGGATCTTCCAGGCATACTCACCTGTATTCAGATTAATCGCGTTCAAACTGCCCCAGGGCGGTGCGGTTGCGGGGTAGCCCTCCGAATCTACGAACGCGCGATAACCCGTGGTGTTATACGTTGCCGGCCCCGAAGCGCCTTTGTCGTCCTTCTCGGTACCCGACAAATAGGCTGCCAGGGTGCGACGGCTGCTCGGCTCCATACTCGCGTACGCAGGCATCCGGCCACGACCGTGCACAATAACTTCGACAATCTGATCTATGGAGAGTTTCTTATCTATATCCAGAAGTGAGGGGAAAGTAGGCGGCAATCCCGCACGGTTCTGTCCGTGACAAGCCGCGCATTGGCTCTCGTAGATCGCTCGGCCACCGTTTCCTCCGGTACTCTTTACGAGTACCTCGGTCAATCCGCTGTCATTCGCGTTGACGTATAGGAGGCCCGTGCCAGGATCGAACGCGGAGCCGCCATACTCTGCTCCGCCATTCCATCCCGGCATCATGAGAGTCTCTTGGCCCACGCTGTTCGGCGTGAATTGGCCACGACTGATCATCTTTCGATAGTGCTCCAACGCTTCTTGGTGCGCCGCGGGGGTGCGATTGGTGAGCAGGTCTTCCGTTATGAGTTGCCGGGAGAACGGTTCAGGCTTGATCGGAAACGGTTGCTCGGAAGCCGCAACCTCGCCGGGCACGGTACTCGCCGGGACCTTGCGGTACTCAATCGGGAAGAGAGGCGTTCCGTCGATCCTATTGAACAAGAAGAGAAATCCTTGCTTGGATGTTTGGGCCACAGCTGGAATATCTTTGCCGTTCCGCTTTACCGTGACCAACGTAGGAGGAGATGGGAAGTCTCTGTCCCACATGTCATGGCGCACTCCTTGGAAATGCCAAATCCTTTTACCCGTCGCTGCGTCCAAAGCAATCAGTGAATTCGCAAAAAGGTTGTCGCCGATCCTATCGCCCCCGTACCAGTCCGTAGCCGCCGACCCGGTGGGGACGTAGACAATCCCTCGCTCAGTATCCACCGACATGCCGGTCCAGTTATTTGCAGCGCCGCTGTAGATCCATGCGTCTTTCGGCCATGTGTCGTAACCGAACTCGCCTGGGTGAGGTATTGTGTGAAATGTCCACCGGAGCTTCCCGTTCCGTACGTCGTAGGCGCGAATATCTCCAGGAGGGGCGGGCAGATTCTCGGGTTCCCCATCGCCCACAATAATCAGATCTTTATAAATTGAGCCAGGACTACTTACATAAAGAGACTGCTCTTTCGGATCGCCGCGCAAGTTCTCTCGCAAATCGATTCGTCCGTCCTCGCCAAAGGTTGGGATCGGTTTCCCGGTCGTAGCGTCAAGCACATACAAATAGTTGACCGCCGGAGCGAGAATGCGTTTCTCGTGGCCATCGGTCCAATAGGACAATCCGCGCTCAGCCCGCGATCCAGAGAGTCCCGGATCGAACTTCCAAAGAAGTGTTCCACTCGCTGCATCGAGCGCTATTACTTCTTTCTGCGGGGTGTAGGCGTACATGACGCCGTCGACAATAATAGGGGATGTCTGAAGCCCCCCTTTCTCGCCGGAGTCATAGCTCCACGCCAGCTTAAGATTGGCTACGTTGCTTCGATTAATCTGGCTCAGCTTCGAGTAGTGAGTATTTTCTGGCGAGCCGCCATAGACAGGCCAATCTGTTTTTCCAGATGGAGCCGCCGTCTGCGCGTGCTGAGCCTTGTTAGCTACTGCTATAAGTGACAGGCCAGCCGCAAACATTAAAGCAGCACTGACCCATCTCATTTCACGTCTACGTTGATACTGCTGCATGCGATCTCCTTCACCGTCTAATAACGAGGCATCGCACCCGAAATCGCAGCTCTGAGACGGTAAATGCTATGAGAAGCCGTAATATATGCTGTCTTCCCGTCGTCGCCCCATGCCATGTTCGCGGCAACCTCGGGCAGTTTGATCTGGCCAAGCACTTTCCCCGACGGTGAAATGATTCGGAATCCGCCCGGCCCCGACGTCCACAGATTGCCGGCGGAATCCAACTTCAATCCATCGGGCACGTCTGGAGATGAGCCAGGATAGGAGATCACTCTTTGACCGCTGGAAACAGTGCCGTCCGGTGCTACCTGATACTTCTCCACGAACATCCCCGGCCCTGAGTTCGAAACATAGAGCGTCTTGCCATCGGCCGAAAAGCCGATTCCGTTCGGCAGAGACAAATCCCGAATTGGGGCCGTAAGCTTTCCATTGGAGTAACGGAAGACGCCGTTGAATGAAAGCTCCTTCGCCGGATCTTTGTCCTTCCCCATCAAGCCAAACGGTGGATCGGTGAACCAGAGCGAGCCATCAGGAGCGAAGACGAGATCGTTGGGGCTGTTGAACTTCTTACCCTCAAAACGGTCGAGAAACGGAAGGAGGTTCAATTTGAGGTCCAAACGCACAATTCGCCTTGCTCCCTGCTGGATCATTAAAACAGTTCCGTCCCGGGAGGTCGTCATCGCGTTCGATCCCATATACGAGCCCGGCGGCGGGTTGTCCACACCACCGGAGTGATCGATCAGGACGTGCACTTTGCCGCGTGAGGACACGGATATCATCTGGTTCCCTGTTAGATCGGAGAACCACAGCTGCCCGTGATGCCACAACGGTCCCTCGGTGAACTGAAAGCCGGTGGCAACTCGTTCAATTTGCGTGCCAGGCGCGATTACCGCGTCAAGCGCGGGATCCAGCCGCACGATTTCAGTACCCGCCACGTGGGCCGGGACAGGGGCGGCAAGCATAGCACTGCTGCGTGGCCTGCCAGCGGTCGCAACAACGACCAGAAAACATACAATCAGTTTCGTGAATGGAGGCATCGTTCACACTATCCCTTCCTGGGCGCAATCATAGACAGCGGTTTTCCTTAGGCATTATCAGTCAGCAAAGTTAGATATTGCTTGTTCGTTACCGTGTTCTCGATGAGCGGCCAAACTCTCTTGTGGACATCGGAAGCTATCCAACGCTGCCTCAGCTCCTCAGATTTGTAGGTCAACTGAAAGCGATAATTTACGTCAGGAGCGGGCGCCGGCCCCCCTTGTATGACCTTACGCAGTCGAACCATCTTCAAATCGATAAACCCTTCAAATTTCTTGGCAGCCGGCTTGAAGTCATTATGAAAGTGGTCAAGCATTTCCTGCTCGCGTGCTGGATCCACGGCAAGATCGCAATATAGAACGATCGCTTTCTCCGGCCCCCCGGCTAAAGGCGCTGCTAAGGACGATATGAGGGTCGCTTCCGCCAATCCCAGCGATGCCGCGTATTTTAGTAATATCCGTCTATTCATTAACTAGATTCCTCCGGACTGATATTTGTAAGACCAACTGGCTCAGTGCTTACACATTCGTAGCCACTTAGTGGCCCACATTATTCAAACTACCTTTCGCACCGGGCTTACCCCAGAAAATAAATGTTCCAAAGCGAGTCGGCGTAACTATGTCCACGGCTCCATCGTGGTTGAGATCCATTGCCACAAAATTCGAGCCTGCGCCCGATTCGTTGTCGATCAATTCAGGGACAAAGCGGGCTCCCCCGGGCGCCTTCGGATCGCGTACGGTCTTGTACACATAGAGGACCGGCTGCCCAAACGGATCGGGATCGAGATACGTGTTGACGTGGGATAAGTACCGCTTGCCCACGATAAAGTCCGGAATGCCATCGCCATTCACATCGGCAAAGGCGCTGGCATGCGGCTCGCTGAACACCACGCCACCCGCATTTTCTGCCTGTGTGGTCAGATCGTCCGCGATCATATGCCTAACGAAACTAATGTTCCCCTTCGCATCGCGCTTCTGTTCAAACCATGCCAGACCCCATCCGTGCGCGTTGAGTGCCGTCACAACGTCCGGCAGGCCATCGCCATTCACGTCGTAGATGCCCATCGTCGCTCCGCCCATGATGCCGCGACCGTACCGTTCAAACTCCGCCGGATGATACTTCCAGGGATCATTCGCCGGATCCTTCGGACCCTCCCACCAGCCATACGCGGTCACAATGTCCATGCGGCCATCGCCGTTGATATCGCCTACCCCGATACCGTGGGCAGTGCCGAATCCCTTCTCTGAAACGTCCTTGATGATCCACAGACCGGTCGAATTCGCCGGATCAGGCTTCGCATACCGAACCTGGCCGCCGCCCATGTAAACGATTTCCGGCTTTCCATCCCCGTCCACATCGGCAAGCACCGCAACCTCGCTTTGAACTTCCTTCACGACCTGAAACTTCTCCCAGCGTCGATTCTTGTCAGCTCCGGGATTAACATACAGGGTGATCCCTAGCTGGCCGTAGTTAGTCGAGATGATATCCGGCCAGCCGTCGCCTGTGAAGTCCGCCGCACTCTGGATCCACGCGTTGCCGGGAAATCCTGAGGTCTGATTGAAAGCCTCTGCCGGATAGATCTCTTCGCGATGGGTGTAGTCGGGTCCATAGTAGATAAATGGCCCGCTCACAATGTCCAGAAAGCCGTCCCGATTGAAGTCGGCAGCCGCGACGGAATGGGAATAGAAGAACTCCGTCAACGTTTGCTTGCGGAAGTTCGGCGAAGTCTTGTCGGACTCACGATATTTGGCCGCCAGGTCCTTGTACTTCACATTCCTGAACCGAACCTCACTGGTTCCACCGACATAAAGCGCTAACTGCCCATACTCCTGCTCGCTCACCGCGCCGTGCTCACGCCCGTCATTCAGAAATGTTCGAACGATGTTCGCATCCATGAACATCTCTGCGGTGTTCCAATCGCGCACCTTCAGACTCGTACCCGGCTGCCTGAACGGCAATTGCACGGTGGAGGCGGGCGGGGGACCAAAGTTCCGCGCCGGCGCGTTTGGATTCGCTGGAGGAGGCGGAGCCATGAATCGCACCAACCCTCCTCCGCTTCTGGCCCGATCGTGCGAACTCATTGAACCGTCAGCGCCCACCATCACTGAATAAGTTGGGATCTCAGGATCGGCCAGATCGACGAACGTTCCCTTCATTCCGGAGTCGCCCTTGGTTCCGCGAAACAAAACTCCCGTCTGACAGCCGTCCGCGCAGCGATATTCCACGTACAAGCCAACGTCCTGATAGGACTTGTCCAGCACCAACCAACCACCGCTTGCCGCCGTCGGCTTGCCCACGATCTCGCCGTTTTCCGCACGCCACTCAGCATTTCCCACCGTGTGCCAGAGCGCCAGACTCGAACCGGTGAAGGTCACATCGGGAACAAACGACGGTCCCACGGCGATCGTTGGCACGGTTCCGGCCAACGCCAACAGCGTCAACGGTAGATATGGTTTGCAGTACATTGCAGATCTCCAAATTTCAGAAACGGGTCCACAGTCGACATCAAATAACCCTGGCTTCAACCAGATAGTTTGATACGGAAAATAAAGCCAATCGGGATAGTAAGCGCAAGAACACTCGGTTGAAAAGCGCAATTTTTCGAAGGTATCCCATCGGCGTATGTGTCGCCATCTGACGAGTTGGGGAAATATGCGCTCAGCGCAGATTCCGCTGCAGCGGAGATTGGCAAACACAAGCCGACTTCTAAAAGACCCAGAACTCGCTACTCATACCGGTTTGACCTTCCTACGCATTGCCGGCGTGACAAGGTGCCGCGTAATCTCTACAATCCTCCGCAGTTTCTCGCGCACGCAACCGGGTACCGCCTCAAGGAGCTTGCTCATGACCCGCCGTATAAGCCTGCTGTTGCTCTGCCTGTCCACCCTCGTTATTGCAAAGCAGACAGTATCGGCTCAGGCGAGCCAAACGCAGCCCTCCACGACCGGCGCCCCTCGGGTGGAGATGTCGCTGCGCAGCGGATGGCGTTTCAAGCTAGGCCCCGAATCCGCGACGGAGCTCCAAGCGGAACCGGATGCAACATGGGCGGCCGTCAGCGTGCCACACACCTGGAACCGGGTCGGCTACTACAAGGACGCGCCGGGTTCCCACATGAACACCGAGGGCAATGTCGTTACCACGCAGGGCGTCGGCTGGTATAAGCTCGTTTTCACGCCGCCTGAGAACGTGGCGGGCTTAGAAAGCTATTTGCAGTTTGACGCGGCGAGCCGTATTGCAACGGTCTGGTTGAACGGAACACTGCTTGGCACACACCGGGGAAGCTTCTCGCGCTTTCGCCTGGATAGTACGGCGGCACTTAAGCCGGGCCAGCAGAACACGCTTACGGTAAAGGTGGATAACACAAAGCCCGCGCTGGGAAGCTCGACTGCCGATGTGTTGCCGCTTACGGGAGACTTCTTCGTTTACGGCGGTTTGTATCGTCCGGTAAGTCTCGTCTTCACGAAGAAGATCCACCTTGATTTAATGGATTATGGCTCCTCCGGAGTCTATGCGAAGACGACGTCCATCGCGTCTGCCGGGGCGCAGGTGCAGGTACGCGCACGGGTACGCAACGACAGTGAGAAGAGCGGCACCCTAGTGCTCCGAACCCTGCTCGTTGACGCGCAGGGCAAGGTCGCGGCACAACAAGAGCAGTCCATCACAGTGGGACCAGCGAGCGTGGTAGAGCGCACCGGAAACCTGGCTGTGGCCCATCCGCATCTCTGGCAAGGTGTGGAGGATCCTTATCTATACCGCTTGGAAGTAGAACTCTCAAACGAGTCCTCCCAACTAGGGCGTGTTCACACTA
>PKWK01000126.1 GCA_003133205.1 Granulicella sp.
ATATTCCGGTGCAAGCGCTTGCGGCAAGTGTCATGCCCAGGAGCTTTCGGGTCAAGCAAACACGTCAATGGCGAAGGCGGCCTTCCGTCTCTCAGACAGTCCGCAAGATGCGGTGCCTAACTCAGGAAGGTTTGAGAGCGGGACTTATTCGTATCGATTTGTCGCAAGGAACACCGGATTGTCCCTCGAAGTGGAATCTCTTGGCCAATCAATCTCCTCCAAGATCCTCTGGACCTTCGGCGCCGGTGTTCATGGCCGGACTTATATTCTCGAAGGTCAGGGTGAACTCTACGAATCTCAGGTGAGCAGCTTCTCCTCGACGCATGCCCTGGATTTAACTCCAGGGCATACTAAGACGTTGGAGGGCTCGCTTCCGAACGCGATTGGAAGCCGGCTTTCAGTTCGAGAAGCCACCCGATGTTTCGCATGCCACACTACCGCGTGGTCGACGGAGGGCAAACTTGACCTCGAAAAGGCCATCCCGGGAGTCCATTGTGAGGCCTGCCATGGACCGGGCATTGACCACATTAACGCCGCCGACAGTCATCTGACAGACAAAACGACTAGGACCATTTTCAATCCAGCCCATCTCACGCCTTCGGGCTCGGTTGATTTCTGTGGATCCTGCCACAGGACACTGATGGATGTCGTGCTGAATCCAAGTTCGAGTGGTCTCAGCAGCATTCGTTTTCAACCTTATCGCCTGCAAAAGAGCCGCTGTTGGGAGCGGACGGAAGATGCGCGGCTTACCTGCACCGCGTGCCACGATCCGCACGAGCCTCTGGTTCGCGATGCCAGCTTCTATGATCAGAAGTGTCTGAGTTGTCATAATTCGCAACGGGATGGGACTCAGGGGTCCGCCGCTCATCCGGCGGCGGGCGGTCCGTCGACATGTCCCAAAGCAACAACGAACTGTGTCAGTTGCCATATGCCCAAATACACTCTTCCAGAAATGCATTCGCAGTTTACTGACCACTTTATAAGAATCGTTCGTCCAGGCCAGTTGTATCCGAACTAGGAAGGCACGCTCGGTCGCAATGCCTGTTGGGGTTTGGGATCTGCAGACCTACCCTCTGCCGAGCATCGCGGCATTGACAAGCTACGGTCCGTCTCCGGAGGCGGAATCTTCAAGACGACATGTGCCAAAATCGCCTCCCCCGCTAGGACGTGAATAGGATCCTGCCGCGCGAAAATACTCTTTACCGTTATGCCGCGAGAGCGCTACTTAATTCCGTCTTCCGAGCGCATCAAACCTATTTTATCGATGCGCTGAATGTAGCGCCGCGCGTCATCTGTAGTCAAAACTCCTTGCTTCATCCTCGACATGCGCCCGGCGCGATCCTGGCCTCTACTTATGCGCCTCGAGGCCTTTGCCTTCCGTGACGACATAGTTGGTATCGAGCACGGCGGGTGGCGGAATCACTTCTACTCGCCCGCTCGGCCAGCGAATTTCGATCTTGTCGATCTTCGTCGCCGCACCGAGACCGAAGTGAGGTCGCGGGTCGGAGCTTGACGCGAAGCTGCCGCCGGCCAGCACATCGGCGCGTTGCGTAAATCCGTTCGCGGTGACGGACACGCGGGCGCCCACGCCATCGCGCGTGCTGCCCGGTTTTCCGAGCCCCGGCGACGGTGCGCCAATGAGCCGGAACGAAATCCAATGGTTGACATTTTTCACCACGTTGCGGAACAGCGACGGCGGACTGTCCAGGTTATTCACGACGACATCGATGTGGCCGTCGTTGAACAGATCGCCGAAAGCCATGCCGCGGGCGGTGGCCAGCTTGGCTAGACCCGTCCCCTCAACTGCGGGGACCAGCGCCAGTTTGCCTGCGTTGCTGTGAAAGAGCAGAGGGCGTTGCATCCAAGTTGTTCCCCAGTTCTGTTTGTCCACCTGGGGATAGACATGACCGTTGACCATGAAGAGATCGAGCCAGCCGTCGTTGTCGTAGTCGAAGAAGGCCGTTCCCCAGCCAAGAAATGGAATCGTCGGCTCGGCGATGCCGTCCTGATAGGAGGTGTCCGTGAAGTTGCCGTCGCCATCATTCCGGTAGAGCGGGTTGTAGTCGTCGGAGAACGTTGTGTTGTAGAGATCGATGCGGCCATTGTGCAGCAGGTCGCCGGCGGCTATGCCCATCGATGCGGTCTCGCGGCCACTTTCATTCAGCGCATATCCGCTGGCGAAACTCGCGTCCTCGAAGGTCCCGTCGCCCTTGTTCAGATACAGATAGTTGGGCGTTGAGTCGTCCGCAACCAGCAGGTCGGGTCGGCCATCGCCATTCACATCGACGAAGAGCGACGCGAGGCCATAGTAAAGGTTCGCATCCCCTACTCCGGCATGTGCGCTGACATCGGTGAAGGTGCCGTCCCCGTTGTTATGGAACAAATGATCGGGTTCGCCATGCAAACCCCGCGGACCGCACATCACCTTGACGCCGCGAAATTGGCAAAAGCTGAAGGCGGTCTTGCTATTCCCCTGGCTCGGCTGATCGGCGAGGCTGTAGTGCACATAGCCGGGAACGAACAGATCCAGACGGCCATCGCCGTCGTAATCGCCCCAGGTGGCGCCCGTCGACCAGTTGCCCAGCGCCACCCCCGCCTTCTCGGCTACGTCGGTAAACGTCCCGTCATGGTTGTTCCGGTAGAGGCGGTTCTTACCGTAGTTGGAGACATAGATGTCCGGCCAGCCATCATTGTCGAAATCGCCGACGACGGCGCCAAAGCCCCAGCGATCGTTCTCGACTCCAGCTTTCGCAGTGACATCCGTGAACGTGCCATCGTGATTGTTGTGGAACAGAGCGGCGTGCGGAGGAGTCTCTTTCCCCGACATCGCATCGAGCGTCGAACCGTTGACGAGGTAGATGTCGAGCCAGCCGTCGTTGTCATAATCGAGCAGCGCTACGCCTGAACCGACTGTCTCCAGGATGAAGTTCTTCTCCGGCGACCCCATATGATGCGTCCATTTAGTAAGGCCTGCAGCGGCGGCGATGTCCTTGAAGATCACCGGGCCCGAAGACACGAAGCCGCCAGCGGTAATGGGCCGGTGTTGCGCATCGAGTACCGCCTGATGCGCTCCCCCGGTGTTGACGCCCGCGCCGGACGCTGGCTGCGAGCCTTCGACGGGCTTTTCGGCTTGCTTCTCCAGCGGGTTCGCATCCGGGTTCTGGCCAGTTGCAGGCGTTGCAGCCATTGCAAACAGAATCGCGAGCCCAAGGATCGGATACCGGAATCGTTCGAGTGCGGCAGTGCTCTTCATCGGTAAGCCATCATCGGTGAAACGCGGATGTTTTGTAAAGAGCAAAATGTGATAGAAGGGAAGGCAAAGTTTGCAAATTACCCGCAGGTAAGCGGTTTCAGGCGCGTAACTATGTCCCCGACCGGCAGGTTCAAACTACTCAGCGCTACAGCGATGCAAAGGCTTGGCCTTCTGCCGCTCCTTCTCTCTCTGGTCGCTATCTGCGAACACATTCCGGCGCAGTCTACCAGGGGCACGCGGCCTCCGCTCAGCGCGGGCATGGCGAATCCTATCCTACCTGGAGACCACCCGGACCCCACCCTCGTGCGCATAGGCAACACCTATTGGATGGCCAGCACATCGGGCGACTGGGCGCCAGAGTTCCCCCTATACCGCTCCACGGACCTGCGCCACTGGACTGCGACTGGCGCGGTCTTTCCGCAAACGCCCGAATGGGCCTCAGGAAGCTTCTGGGCGCCAGAGCTTGTGGCCGACCAGGGTCGCGTGCTGGTGTACTACGTTGGGCGCAAGCGCGACGGTCCGCTGTGCATCGCGGTCGCGACAGCAGCTCACGCGGAAGGACCTTACACCGACCACGAGCCAATCCTCTGCGAGTCCGATGGCTCCATCGACCCATCCTTCGTGCGCGACGAACACGGACAGCCTTTCCTTATATGGAAAGAGGACGGCAATTCGGAAGGCAAGCCCACGCCGATATGGGAACAGCCGCTATCCGGCGACCTTCTCCATCTGACCGGCAGCAAGACTCAACTACTGGTCAACGATCCTGCAAGCTGGGAAGGCGGAGTTGTTGAGGGGCCCTATATTTTCCGCCATGCTGGGCGCTTCTACCTCTTCTACGCGGGAAATGCTTGTTGTGGCACGGCCTGCCACTACTCCGAAGGCGTTGCCCGCGCCGGCCATCTCTTCGGTCCGTGGGAAAAGGACCCGGCCAATCCCATCATTCGTCCCAACGCCGCATGGAAGTGTCCCGGCCACGGGACCGCGGTCGAGACACCGTCAGGCACGGACTACTTTCTGTACCAAGCCTATCCTGCAGTGGGAACGGTCTACCTCGGACGTGAATCGGTGCTCGACCGAATCACCTGGAGTACCGATGGCTGGCCTGTCATCAACGCGGGATTCGGCACTGGTGGCGGCAGCCTGCCCGGCGGCACGGCTCCCAGGCAGAACTCGTTTATCGATGAATTCCAGCAACCGCTCCCCGATCCGGAGTGGAAGTGGCCGATCGGGCATGCACCTGCATTCCATGTCGGGAATGGGCATTTAACACTGGAGGCTTCTACGAACCAAACTCCGGTGTTCCTTGGCCGGTCACTGATGGCCGCGGCATACGTCGCTACGGTAGGCGTGGACGCAACCGGAGACGCCGAGGGTGGCTAGGCATAATCGGTGGCACAAGGAGCGAACTCGTACTCGCAAAGCATGGAGGGCGCCTCGAACTTTGGCGCGTTACAGGCGCGGCACGGGATGTCCTCTGGCGGAAGGAATTCGCCGGCAGATCGATGTCCTGGCTACGCGTAAGCTCGACCGGAAATGCAGAAGCGACCTTCAGCTACAGCCTGGATCGCAAACACTGGACGAACGCCGGACCGGCGATCAACCTCGCTGGCCTGCCACCATGGGACCAGGGTTTGCGCATCGGCCTGGTGAGTGACGGGCCTGCGGGCACCCAAGCGACCTTCGTTCATTTCTCGCTGCTCGATGCGAAGAACTGAACGCCAACTCAGGGGGCATGCGGCGTTGCCGGAGCAGTTGCGGTGCCGCCCCGAGCGCTCGCTTTGCCCAACTCCGTGGCGGTGCGAAGTTCAGCGTCCGCCTCGTCTCTCCTGCCGAGCCGAGCCAGCGCAAGTCCGCGGTAGTAGTGTGCCGGCCCGTAATCCTGCGCGGCCTTTTCCGCAGCCGCCAAATACTGCTCGGCCTTGGCATACTCTTTCGCTCGGAACGCCAGCACGCCGAGGCCCGTCAGCGAACCTCCATGGCTTGGATCACGCTCGAGCGCCTTGCGAAACAACGGCTCAGCCTTTGCGTCCTGGTGCGCATCCAACTCAATCTGCCCGATCTGGTAGTACGACTCGGTCTGGACAGGCTGGAGCTGGATGCTGCGCTCAAACTCGGCGCGGGCATCCTCCGTCCGCTGATCCATCGCGAGAACGTGGCCGAGACCGAAGTGCGCCGACGCGTCGTTTGGCCTTGCGGCGAGATATGCTCGGAGATCGGTTTCCGCCGCCGCCATATGCTGCTGTTCCGTCTCCAGCCGGCCAAGCGCGTAGAGTATCTCGGGGTCCGCGGGATCCAGCTTTCGCGCGGCGTTTAGAGCATCCGCGGCTTCAGGAAGAAGGTGAAGTTCAGTCGCCTGGATGCCAAGCTCGAGAAGCAGCTTCGGATCGTCGGGCAATTTTGTCCGGGCATGCTGTAGCACCTCCAGCGCAACTTCGGGGTGACCGGCGCGCCGCGTTGAAAGCGCCAACGCAGTCGCTGCGGCCAATTCACCACGCCGAGCGTCGGGATTGGCCAGAGTAATGCCCAGCACTGTCTCGAAGCGGTCCATCGCCTCCGGGTTGTGGTGTCCAGCGAGCAGCAACTCGCCCATCGCTAAGTTGGGAGCGACGGAGTTCGGGCTGGCAGCCAGCGCGGCTGTCAGCATCTGTTGTGCCTCGGTTGGGTCGCCCTGATCCACACGCAATTGCGCGAGCAGGGTAAGCACTTCGGGATCAGCCGGGTGATCATCCAGGTACGGCCGCAGCAGCGCTTCAGCAGCCTGTGGTTGATGGATAGAGCGCAATTCGCGCGCTTTGCGCAGCACGTCGACCGAATCGCCAGCGACGGGTGTCTGCGCGGCTGTTCCAATCGCCGTGCAGAGTAGAAGCGCACTCGCGACCTGCATCACGCCGCGCATTCCGGAGAACTTCAATCCAACACAACGGCAGAAACAGAACCGGCTCATGGCTTGCCAGAACCATTCGGAGCTGCAGGAAGGTGCTCCGGCGACTGGGTGGTTTGGGTGATGTCCTTCGCGGCTTCGGCCTTGAGTACTTGCAACCGGGCGAGAGCGCGTTGCGCGTCCTCTTTTCGATTCAGCTTCTGATACACACGGGAGATCTGGTAGTAGGCGCTCTGCTCGATGAAGGGCGATGGCTGGCTCGCGAGAGACTGTTCCAGCCAATGCGCGGCCTCCTCGTTCTGGCCCAACTCAGCCAGCCCGAGGCCAAGGTAGAAATCGGTCGGGGCCGCCGCCGCGTGGGCCGCGTGGGCTTTGCGCAACCGCTCAACACCGCTTTCCGGTTTTCCGGTTTCGACTTCGATCTTGCCCAGATTGTAGAGTGCGATCGCACTATTGGGATTGATCTTCAGCTCCTCGTCGTACGCCTTCGTGGCCGCGTCGAAGCGAGCAATCTTTTGATTCTCCTCGCCCAGCGACTCATAGAGATCGGAGTTGCCGGGCTGCTTGCGAATCGCCGCCTCGTACTCCGCAATGGCCTTCTCCGGCTGGCCCGAAGCGGCGAGGCTTTCCGCCAAGGCTCGGTGCACCACGGCTGAATCCGGATCGAGCGTATAGAGTTCGTGATACACCGCCTCCGCCACAAGACTGTGCGCGCGTGCGCGGTAGTAAAGGATGTTGGGATCCTTTGGCTTCAGGGCCGCGGCCTGGTCGAGCGGATCTGTGGCCTGCTCGGGATGACCTGTGCCAAGCTCGACAATGCCAAGCCATGTGAGCGCCTCGGTGTTGGCGGGGTCGAGCGCGATCTCCGCTCGCAGAGAGCCCGCGGCTGCCGCGCCTTGTCCCATCTGATATTGCGCGATCCCAAGAAAAAGGTGAGCTCCCGGCAATTGAGAGTTCAATTCAGTCGCGCGGGCCAGCGATCTGGCAGCGTCGTCCATTTCGCCGCGCTTCAACTCCACCAGCCCGAGGCCGAAGAAGGCGTCCGACAGTTGCGGGGCAGTAGTCGTAGCTTTTCGGAAGAGAGTCTCGGCCTGAACTAGGTTGCCGCGCTGCATGGCGTCACGGCCCTGCGTCAACAAACTCATCACGGGATCTGGGCCGTTGCCCTGCGGCGTGCCCTGGGCGTTGGCCAGCGATAGGGTGGCAACCAGCAACGAAGCGCCGAGAAATGCGGAGATGCACGCGGTAGTCATGCGGGTTCTATCCCGGCTCGGTGGCCGCTCGGCCCTTCCACAAAGTCCATGAACTCTTGTACAAGGTCTACACGGAAAAGCCAAGGGGTCGAAGCGAATGTCGCTCCGGCCCCTTGGCTTATCTAACCGAGGTTAGAAGTTGATGCGACCAGTGACCTGCATGGTGCGGGGCCCGAGATTCTGCGATCCGAATGTCGGCGTGCCAAAGTTGGCGTCGTTGGGTTCAAGATCCGGAATGTTGAAGTTGTGACGGTTGAAGGCGTCGAGGACCTCCAGTTTCAATCGGAAAGCAAGGCCCTCACGGATCTGAAAATCCTTGAGCAAGCTAAAATCTTCAGACAGCCAAAGAGGAGTAGTGACATTGGAGGTAACGCGGTCGATCCCCTGACCCAGCGTGAAAGGCGCATAAGAGCATGTAGGATTTCCATTTACTAGGCATCCATTCAGGGGCCTAAATCCCTTTCTCTCGTCGTTGAAGTCGACGAATGCTGCCTGGGACAAGGGAACAACTTTGTCATTTGCGCATTGCGACCCCGGATCTGCCCCGCCGCTGGAGGGGCAATAAGCCGGATTGAACCAGGACTCATGGTTGAACACCGACGGTTCGAGCTTGCGGCGCCGATAGGCGGCACTCTCAAACTGTGCAGGGCCTTTACTGAAGCGAATGCAGTTCTGGTAGCCAGGAATACCCGTAGCGCAGGCGAACGAAATAGGCTGACCACTTTGATAACGCTGGATCCCGCCAATCTTCCAGCCACCGACGACAATGTTCAACGCGTTGTTGGTGTTGAGGAACCTCTTACCCTTGCCGAACGGAAGTTCATATATGTAGCTGATCACGAAAGTGTTTGGGATGTTCTGAACGCTGACCGATTTCTCCAAGTGATGATCGTAGATATTCTGGTCCTGTTGCTCGTTGGGAACGTTGTTTTCGAGCGCGGTGTCTGCGTCTGTCAGGTTTCTTTGCCACGTATAGGATGCCTGGAAGGACAGCCCGAACCGCGTGCTCTGGTTCAGCGAAGCGACCAGCGCATGGTAGGAGGAGTGACCGACGTTCTGCAAGCAGCAGTCGGTCGCGATGAAGTCGTATTGCGGGAGTGGCCGCAAGGCAAAATAAAGCGGGCGATTGAAAGTTGGGTAGGGAGCAGAGACACCGTCAGCGGGATGTCCTGCCGAGACGAAGTCCTGGTTGAGGTGATCGCCGAAGGAGAAGTCCGATAGAGGAATGTTATTGATGTTCTGTAGAGCGGAACGGAGGTTTTGTGCTTCCTGCCCGATATAGCCGATGGTGCCAATCAGGTTTTTTGCAAACTCCTGCTGCACCTGAGGCTCCAGTTGTAGGTGACCGAAGGTCGGCCCATCCCTGGGCTGATGAATTCCCCTCCTACAGAAGGATAGCCACCATTATCGACCTGCGCAGGATCAAGATTTGGCGCGGTGGGGAATGCATTCGGAAAGCCGTTATCGAGCTGATACGCAGGGCTAAATCCCTGGTCCGGGCTGAAGGCGTTGGACTGAACGGTGTACCCTTGCGTCATGGCACCGCCGAAGTCACCATACAGCAGCGGTCCGTAAATCAAAGCTCCACCGCCGCGGACCACGGTTTTGCCATTGGAGTCCGGTAGCAGATAGGCGAAGCCGACACGAGGTGCGATGTCCTTGTAGTACGTGTCCGCCCAGGCCGAGTTGCACTTGCAGGTGGCGCCGAAAACGAGTGCCCCGGGAAGGCCGTTTGCGTGGGAATCTGGCGCAGTGAGGCTGAAGTTCGATGTGTTGTTGCCCGCCTCGTGGCGTGGAGAATCCACATCGTAGCGTAGTCCCAGATTCATGGTGAGATTCGCCGATAGCTTTACATCATCCTCAACAAAGCCTGCAATGTAATGCGACAACCAGCGCGGGGAGTGAATATAGGCATTCTGGAACGTGCTGTCCGGAAGACCCAGCAGCAGGCTGGCAAAGCTGTTACCACTGAAGCCGGCATTGCTGTTGTGATAGGCATCGGTTTCCCCGCGCTCGAAGTAGAACGTAGGAATTGACTTCTGAAGCGTGGCATACGCCTGGTGGCGGAAGTCAATACCGACCTTGACGCTGTGACGGCCGTGGACCCAGTTGATACTCTCATTGATGCGGATGCCGTTATCGACATTGTCGCCGTTGCTACCGTCTCCCAAGGTTGAGAAGGCATCATTGCCGTCGAAGTTGAGGATCGGATATGCCGCGGCCACGACGTTACCGATTCCGGCTTGAGCCGCAAAATTGGCGCCGCCAAGGGTCTGGGCGTAGTTGAAGCTATTGGTGCGGTTATAACCCAGATTGAGATGATTCAAAAGATTTGGCGTGATCGTATAGTCCCACCCGGCACGGGAGTAATGGGTCACAAAGTTCTGGGGCGTGAAGTTGCTGAACGGAAGAGGAAGATTGTTCACACCCTGCCGAACATTGTCACGCGAATTATACGAACCGAATATCTTGCTCCTTGAGCCTAGCGTCTGGTCGATCCGGATCGTCATGGTCGTGTTGCGCAACGGAAAACCCTGTTGCACAACGTAATTATTTCTTGTGCCTCCCTCAATACCGTTTGAGATGCCTGCGGCATTGGGTCCTGGAAGGCCGGCAATCAGCGCCTGTGCTGCCTTGCTGAAGCTGGTCGATGGCACAATGTTACCCGCGAAGGGCAGCCGGCAAGGAATGCCAGTGGGATTGGTCGCCGAAATCGTACTATTGGTCGTGGCAGGATTGAAAACCTGGTTCTGCAGGATGGGCTGTCCCGTGCAGGGGTTCAGTTGCGCCGTGCCGTTAACCAAAACCGGACCCCCGAGAATCGCAGAAAAGTCTCCGCCTTGCTCGCCCTTTCCCGTCGTGCCTCCAGTATTCGTAGGAACCGTGGATTGCGCAACTCCACCCAGCGTTTGTCTGAACTGTTCCCAGGCGAAAAAGAAGAACGTGCGGTCCTTGCCGCTGTAGAGGTGGGGGATCGAGACCGGGCCGCCCAACGTGCCGCCGTAGTCGTTTTTGTTGTTCGCGGTACGTTTTAGGGGTGCGATGCAGGATGCATTTCCATTGCACTGCGCGATGAGGCCCCCCTGGAACCAGCCATTGGCGTTGTATACGGTGTTTACATTGAGATCGAAACCTGTGCCGTGATACTTGTTGCCGCCGCCCTTTGTGACGAAGCTTTCGAAGCCCGCCGTCGTCCGGCCGAACTCGGCAGTCGGCGTTGATGTCGTGACCTTGAACTCTTGCATCGCTTCCACGGATGGCGAGGTCTCGTCAAACGAAGAACCATTCTCGCTTCGGGTAGTACTGGCACCGTCGAGCAGAACCTCAGCGCCGTAGTCCTGGCCGCCTGCGAGTTTGCCGTAGAAGACGCCATTTCCATTCAGGCCCTGTGCTCCACCCGCACCGGGACCGGTTGTTCCCGGCACGAGAAAAACGAAGTTCTCGGCGGATCGAAACTGGCTGACGCCGCCAAGTGCCAACGGCAATTCCACTATCTCTTCTGCAGAGATCGTTCCGCCAACATCGGAGGATTCAGTTTCGATGCGAACGCCGCTGGCATCCACGGTCACCGTGTCGGTGACCGCGCCTGGGGTAAGCGCCACATTGAGCGAGGCGGTCCTGTTGACCTGCACCTGTATGCCCGTGCTGGTCGTGGTGCCAAAGCCTGCTGCCGTGACCGACACCGTGTAAGGGCCAATCGGCAGATCGGGAAAGCGGTAGGAGCCTGCGGAGGTCGATTTGGTTTCGTTCTTGCCTCCGGTAGCCTCGTTGGTCGCGCTGATGCTGGCGCCGGATATCACCGCACCGGTTGAATCACTCACGCTGCCGGCAAGTTCCCCACGGGTGGACTGAGCGTGAGCGCTGCCGGCGAAGGATCCCACCACCAGAAGCAGCAACACGGGCACGGACAGCCATTTTTTAATGGACTCTGGCATTTGAAGTTCTCCTGTAAAGAGTTGCATTTGCGTGAATCAAAGTCCCTCTTTGGGGACTGTTATGAAACCGGTTACATTATTAGGACCTATATGGTCTTGGTTCAATCTCAGAAAGCTATCTAACCTTTGCGAGGAATGTCAACAAAAATATTTCAACAGGCTCATTTGCTGCAATATTGCCCTCCCGCGCACGTCTTATCTGGCTCAATCGCGCTTCGGTGCTGCCGAGTCATGAGCCAGCCGGGCGGCTGCGTCGAACTCTGTCTTTGCCTCCTGCTCGCGTCCAAGGTGCCGGTACGCCTGGCCAAGGAGGAAGTGCAGGTTTGATTTTTGTGGATCGAGACGCGTGGCTGTTTCCAGATACTTCTGGGCTTCGAGAAAGTCGCCCTGTTGCATGTAAAGCTGACCTAACTGTTCGTGAATCCGCGGATCCTGCGGTGCGATTGCCAGGGCGCGCAGCAGCAGCGGCTGAGCCTCTGCGAGCTCTGCTCGATGCACCAGCACGATTGCCAGGTTCAGGAGTGGCTGCTCGCTGACCTTCTCGGGCAAGCCAGCATCCTGCCAGGCAATCGCTTGCCGATACGCAACCACCGCATCTTCTGTGCGATTCAGGCCCTCATAAGCGAGTCCCAGATTGTTCTCTACCTTGACACTTCCCGGAGCCAGAACGAGAGAGTGCTTGAAGCAATCGGCGGCATCGCCAAACCGCTGTTCCGTGTAACGAAGTCTGCCGAGGCTATACCAGCCATCCGGGTCTGCATCGCTCATCTGTATGGAGCGCAAAATCCATTTCTCGGCGTCGGAGTAATCGCCTAGGAGGACATAGTCTTGTCCGACTTCCCGCAGTTGTTCGGCGGTCGGAGTCTGTAGCGCCGCCGCGCGGGTGTACTCCTCCAGAGAATCCTTCGGATCGTTCTGCCGCAGCAGAGCATAGGCCAGAAGGTACAGGGCCTCGCCTGACCTTGGGTCCGTCACCAGATAGGCACGGAGCGACCTTTCCGCCTCCTTGAAATTGCCCGCCGCCATGAGCTTCCGCTGCTCTGCCAGTGGCATCGGCGAGTTCGCGGGCGCCGGCATCGCACCAAGATCCGAAAGCTTGGGCTGTTGCGCGCCGGCCATAGGAGCGGCGGCGAGCATGAGCATCGCGACTATCGGCTTCACGCCGGGCCAGACACGCTTCCTCGCAGGTCCATCTGCTGCACTCAATGCGCACCGGCCTTGCCCTGGATACTCGGCGAAGCGGAAGGCTCGTCGATCTTGACGACGCGGTCTCCTGCGACATCGGTGAGGGTCTGCCGAATGCCGCTCGGCCATCGGATCTCGATGGAGTGTGCCACGGAGTCCGCGCCCAGGCCGAAGTGTGCACGCTTGTCGTTGGAAGAGAGATAGCTTCCGGCCGTCGAGACTGTCCAGTACTGCGCTCCGTGGGAAGTGACAACCTTCACCTCCGCGCCCACCGCGTCACGGTTGCTCTTGTGACCTACCAGCAAAAGCGTCAGCCAGTGGTTCCGCGTCGCCGTCTCATTGCGGAGAACGTAGGCGGGGCCGCCGTTTGTGGTGACCACCGCATCGAGCCGCCCATCGTTGTCCAGATCCCCTACAGCCATGCCACGACCGACCCAACGCTGCGTGAACACATCGCCGGATTGTGCCGAGACGTCCACAAAGGTACCGTTGCCCATATTCCGCGCCAGCAGCAGCGGCTCCTTGTAGTGGAGCTGCGGATAATTCAATTCGACGGTATCCAGATCGTGGCCTTGCGCAATCAGCAGGTCTTTGAGGCCGTCGTTGTCATAGTCGAGAAAGTGGATTCCCCATCCGGAATGCAGGAGAGTCATCGGTGCAAGGCCCGAAACATACGTGTCATACGTGAACGAGCCGTCCCCACTGTTGCGGTACAGCGCATACTTCTGGTTTGCGAGGTTCGTGATGACCAGGTCCGGCAAACCGTCGTTGTCGAAGTCCTGGAAGTCTATCCCCATGCCCGCATAGGTGCGGCCATCGCCATCTACAGCGATCTCCGCGGTCAGGCCCGTCTCCTCGAAGGTGCCATCTCCCTTGTTGTGGTACAGAAACTCCGGCATGGAGTCGTTGGCTATTGCCAGATCAATCCTCCCGTCGCGGTCGAAGTCGGCGATAGCTATCCCCAACCCTTTACCCGGGGTGCCCAGGCCGATCTTGTTCGCCACTTCAGTAAACGTCCCGTCGCCGTTGTTGTGGTACACCAGCGGAGCGATCGCCGGGAAAATGTCGGGGTGACAGTAAGCGCGATAGCCTTCGCGATGCTCGCCGCACCACACATCGTTGAAATTCCAGCGAACATACCGCAGTACGACCAGATCGAGCAGACCGTCATTGTCCAGATCGACCCAGGCCGCGCTGGTCGACCACGAGTTCCCCGGCGTCTTGTCACCGCCAGTCCCAGAACGCTCGGTCACGTCCGTGAACGTGCCGTTACCGTTGTTATGGTAAAGGTGGTTCCCGCCGTAGCCCGTCACGTACAGATCTTCGTAACCGTCGTTGTCGTAGTCGCCGACGGCCACTCCCATCCCGTATCCAACGCCCTTCAATCCGGCCTTCTCAGTCACATCCTCGAACGTGCCGTCCTTGCGTTGGCGATACAGCCTGTTCCAGTCTTTTGGTGAGCGTTTCTCGGGAATCGCGTCCTTCGCCGTGGGGTCGTCCAAGGGAGCGCCGTTGACGAGGAATATGTCCAGCAGACCGTCGTTGTCGTAGTCGAAAACGGCGACGCCGGATCCCATCGTCTCCAATAAATACTTATGGCTGGTGTGCGAAGCCACGCCGGTGAAGCGCACGCCGCTGGCGGATGTCACGTCTTCAAATTTTCCGGGGACAATCGGAGCCTTGACCACGGGCGGAGAAACGGTAGCGGCCGCGGCGGCCTGCGCGTACGAATTCGAACTGGCCAGGCCTGCCACCAGGGCGGCTAGACTGATCAGGCGCACTCGGGTCATTGCGTTGCACCCGCAACGGCTGCCGGGGGCGGCGTTCCGCGTCCGGTCAACTCGCGAATCAAGTCAACTTCACGCTGGCGATAGGGCGTATCGTCCTGCCGGAACACCTCGTGAAACCACACCGCCGGCTGCGTCAGTACGTAAGGCCGCTGCCACGAATCCCACGGCAGATAAGTTTGGGTCTTACCGGCCACAAATCCCCAGTTGATCGCGGCGACGTGGTATTGCTTCGCAATTGGGAGAATGGTGTCGAAGGTGCTGCCATTGCCGCGGGCCATGTATTCCGTGCAAAAGACCGGTCGATGCAAGGACAGTAAACCCTTGATGCGTGCCTCGAAGACTTCGGGCCAGTCGTAGCTGTGAAACGAGATGACGTCCGACTCAGCAAGTTGAATCTTCGTCGTCGCACTTTCGGCTTCCGGATGCATCCAGTCACCAGTCCACACACCGCTGGTGAGCGGTTGCACCGGATGCATCGAGCGGGTCCACGCGAATGCCTTCGGCAGCAGCTCATCCACACGCGTTACCTTGGCGGCGACGTCTTTCTCGCGATCGCCGCCGCGATTGTCCGGCTCGTTCCAGACATCCCACCCGAGGATGCGATTGTCCTTCGCGAACGCGCCGACGACACCCTGCACATAAGACTTCAACTGGGGTTCGTAAGCAGGATCGAGCAGACGCTGCTTGCCCGGGCTCTGCACCCAACCAGAATTGTGGACTCCGGGAATGGGTGGATGTTGAGGGCCGAGATGCGGATCGGTCTCCCAGCACGAGTCGAACAGTACGAGCAGCGGCCGGATGTGATGTTTGGCCGCGATGTTCAGGAACGTGTCCAGACGCTGTCTGAATCCTTCGGGATCCTGCGCCCAGAGCTGGTCCTGGAGAAACACGCGCATCGTGTTCATCCCGATGGATTCCGCCATCCCTAGTTCCTTGTCGTTCAATGCCGGATTGAATGTTGCCGCCTGAAACATCTCCAATTGATTGATCGCGTCCGAAGGCACGAAGTTGGCTCCGACCAGCCAGGGCTGTTGCGCGTACCAGGTGTTGGCCTTTTCCTGGGACCACCGATCGGATGCGGTCTGCGCATGGCAGACCGTCGTAGTCAGGGCCAAAACCAGGACGGACAGAAATCTGTTTTTCAACGGACGCGCTCCTTGGGGTGCTGTCCAGCATGCACTATACGGCACAGGATGTGCAACCGATTACATCGCGCCAAAAATGCCTCGCCGGCTAGACACTCGACCGTTTACGGGGTGTGCGGGCCTGGACGCTGCCCGCAGGTGCTTGCGCGGTGGAACGGCGGACAATCAGCCACGGCCGGATCACATGTTCCAACTTGAGCCCGGACATACTTGCGACGCCGTCGCGGTCGCGGAAAAGACTCCGGAATGCGGTCGCCGCGAGTTCGCGACGAGGTACGTGCAACGTAGTCAGTGAAGGCTGCGTGTATGCGCTGAGTTCGATGTCGTCGAAACCGATGATGGAGATGTCCTCCGGAATCCGCAGGCCCGCCTCATGGATCGCGCCAATCGCGCCAATCGCCGTCAGGTCGTTTGAAGCCAGCACAGCCGTGGGTCGCTCGCTTGCCATCAGAATCCGTTGCATCGCGGCATGACCGCCTTCCACACGATGATCGCCCTCCTGCACCATGTGCGGTTCCCTCGCCAGCCCGTTCTGCCGAAGAGACTTTGTGAATGCCTCTGCCCGGACCTGCGCGGAACTCAGTGCCAGAGGTCCACTGATGAACGCAATGCGCTGATGACCGAAATCGAACAGGTGCTGCATGGCTTGCTTCACACCGGCTGCGTAGTCGACGCGTACCGTACTCACGCCCTTAACTCCCTTTCGGGTGTCCATGAAGACCGTGGGAATCTGGCGATTGCTGAACGTATGGATCAGCCGATCCTCCATCTCCGAGGTCATGATCGCGACGCCATCGACCTTGCGCTGCAACATGCGGATCACGCAGGCTTCCATGCGCTTTGGATCGTAGTCGGTGTTTGCGATCAACACATCCTGACCGTGCTCGACGGCGATGTCCTCGAAGGCCTTCACCAACTCCGGGAAGTAAGGATTAGTGATATCCGAGATGATGAGACCGTATAGGCCGCTCCGCCCGGACCCCAGCGTTCGTGCGCTGATGTCCGGGTAGAAGTCCAGTGTCTGGATCGCTTCGCGCACGCGCTTCGCGGTTTCGGGACTGACATTCGCCGTGCCGTTGATGACTCGCGACACCGTTGCGGTGGAAACTCGCGCCCGTTCTGCAACCGCAGTGATGTTCATACTCCTATAAATCCTGAAATTTAGGATTTTGGCAAGCGGAAGTATGTCACAGGGAGGTCGGCCGGTACGACTTTCGTTACTCCTCGCCAAGCGTGGCGACTGGCCAGCCGTCCCGCCAGACGAGGCTGGAGATCTGCAGCGCGGGTCTGCCGGTGGTCGCGTCGTACGCATGGAAGACGATCAGGTCGCTTCCATCAGCCTGATGCAGGATCGACCCGCCCCCGGGCCCAAGCCAACGCTGATTGGGCCCGAGTAGAAGAGTTCCGCCGCCCTGAAGCAGCGGGATTCCCGCCTTGTCCAAGTATGGTCCGGTGACGGACTTCGAGCGCCCTACCATGGTCCGGTAGTTGCTCCTGGTGCCGCGGCAGCACAGGTCGAACGAGACAAACAGATAGTAGAAGCCGTGGTGCGAGACGATGAATGGCGCCTCGATCGCCTGCCAGTCGGGAGGCAGCGTCGGGTGCTCCGGATCGAACTTCTGCGGTGCAGGATGTTCCGGTCGTAAGCGGGTTGCCAGGGAGTATAGCTTGCTGTCGCTCTTCGAAAGCATTCCCGTAACCGCGTCGAGCGCGCGCATTTTGATTCCACCCCAGAAGCTGCCGAACGAGAGCCAGGCGTGGTGATGCGCATCTTCTATGTAGTTCGGATCGATCGCATTGAAATCGTCTTCAGCCTTCGACTCCAGCACCAGACCATGGTCCACCCACTTGTAATCTGGACTCTTGAAGTCGAGCGTCTTGTTGGTGGCGAGCGCAATGCCGGAGGTATTTTTTCCAAAGAGCGAGTAGGCGTAGTAAAGGCGGTACTCGCCGTGCTCAAGGGAGGTGTCTGGAGCCCACAGATCCGTGGTGCCGGGGCTTCGCTCGTGGATCCATTGCGGTATGGCGTCGAACACATGCCCGCACATTCGCCAATGTTCCAGATCTTCAGAGCAGCAGACTGCGAACTGTCCTCCGCCGGGGGCCTTGCCGGTCGCAAAGACGTAGTACGTTGCGCCGTCCTTGGCGATCGAAGGATCGTGAGTGAATGGGTAGTCGCCCTGAAGGTGATAGACGCGGGGCGCCTGCGCCGTGACGCCCGCCCCCAGCGCGAGCAAAGCGAATGGCAGAAGGCGTGAAATGATTTTGCCGAGCGGCCGATGCATGGACAGCCTCCAGAACCAACTAGTTTTTCGAATCCGGTACACTTGCCGCGGTTGCGGGCTTCGCAACCTTCTTCTTTTTCGCCGCCAGATACTCGACCAACTGCTTGACCTCATCGTCGCTGAGCGCATTGCCGAATGCGGGCATCTGCTTGCCCCCGTTGTGAATCTGCCGCGCGATCTCCGGCTTGTGCAGGGCTCTTCCCACCCCGCTCAGGCTGGGAGCCCGCTCGGTGCCGATACCGTCGACGCCGTGGCAGTGCTCGCATCCCTTTTGATGAAACAACGCGGCACCTTGGCGGCGCATGGCCTTCGAAGCAGCATGCGCCGCTGCTGGGGGAAAGAAATTGACCGATCCGAACACTAAACATATCGCCACAAAGACCAAAAGCAACCGGCCGATAGCACTGCGGACGCACGCGCGGCCAAGCTTCATCGCGTTTGGGCACCAGCGACATGACCTTGGTTCGCCGATGTGTCCGTTTTAACTGAATCGAGTTCATGCGCGTGCCACGGCACGCTTTCGTTGGCCAACTCCGTATGATTTCGCAGGAATTCCAGAGCATAAGTTCCGGCTGTGGGATCGTCCTTCTGGTCCGCAAATCGTGCAGCTTCCACTGCCGCCTTCTCCTTGTTCCCCAAGCGGCGGTACAGGATCGACAGGTTGTAATGCGCCGCAAGGTCGTCCGGATCGATGCCCTGGAGCGCTTCATACTCGGTCAGCGCCTGTGGATACTTATGCTGCTGGTAGAAGGTGAAGCCAAGTTCACGGTGTGCATCGCGCGACAGCGGGAAACTCTTCAGCATGAGTTGCAGGTCCTGAACCGCGAGATCGAGATTGCCCTCGTTACGCTCGACCAGCGCGCGATAGTAGAGTGCCCGCGAGTTATCAGGCGACAATCGCAGCGCCTGTTCCAGATGCGGCCGGGCGTCCCCATAACGTTCCCATTGGATCTCGACGATGGCCATGTTGGTGTACGCATCCACATAGTCGGGACGAAGTTGCGAGACGTGATGAAACGCGTCAAGCGAAGCGGCGTACTGCTGGGCATCGAGCAATGCGATGCCGTAATTATTCCAGCGCATCCACTCCTTGTTCTCGCTATCGGTGGGCGGAGAAGCAGGATTTTCTCCAACCCGGATCGTACGGCTCGCCGAGGCCATATCGACCACGGGCTCTTCGTAATGCTTGGCCATGCCGAAGTCCATGAAGTGCTGGTCGAAGCGCTTGTACTTCACGGTAGCGGTGACCGTCACCGAGTCCGTCGCGCCGGCAGGCATCGTGAAGGTGTAGCGCACCACTTGAGATCGTCCCGACTGGATCGTGTTGTTATAAGCCACGACTCGGTTGTCCCAGACTTGGTGTAGATCGTTGAGCGTACCCTTTGAGTTGATTAGACGATTGGTGAAACTGTGCGCGCGGTCGTCGAGATCACCGCCAGGTTTCAGGAATCCGCTCTCGCTCAAGATCTTGCCGGTAGCGTCTTTGACTGTGAAACTCACCCAGGATTCGTACATATCGCGCTGCTCAGGCACATGACTGTGCGCGATGCCCTTGTTCTGAATCACAACATCGGCCGTGAGACGCTCACCGGGCGCTACGCTATAAGCCACCAGGCCAAGCGGCGCGGAGACCGTCTGCGGCACCGAGGTATCACTCGCATCGCCGTGTTCGAGTGCAAAGAGGTCCACATTGAACACGTTGTTCTGCAGGAACTGCACGATCCGCCTCGCCTGCTCATCGAAGCCGTAGAACTTCGGGATAATCGTGTTCGCACCCAGCCAGCGATGGGACGCCAACTGGCCTTTCTTCGCTCCCGGGTCCGGAGATTCAAGCGCTTCGCGTTGCATGTGACACGTCTGGCAAGTAGAAACCGAATCTTTGACATAGAAGGGCAAAGGCGATTGCTTCGAGAAGGCAGAACCCTGCCACTCGTCGTAGAGCGAGATAGCGCGTTGCCACTTGTAGTCGTTCAGCGAACGCGGCAGCGCGGCCTTGTGGCAGGAGCTACAGAACTCTGAAGTGCGATAGAAGTCCTTCATCACCGCTTTGCTGTGGCGATCGAGATTAGCCAAAATCTCCGCATCGCTGACGGAGTGGGTTACTGGCTTGCCCTCTTCGTCCACCAGAACCGCGGGAATGCCCATCACGTAACTTCCCGTTCCGCGCGTATCGACCTTTTGGATAGAGTGGCAGACGGTGCATGTGATGCCATCCTGATCGTAGGGTCGCTTGCCGGGGCCGCCCTCGGTCAAGACGCCGGCGAACAGAGCGATCGGATCGTGGCACCCCTCGCAGTGCCGCGTATACTCGACACCCTTCTGCGCCGTCAGTAGATTGACGTTGCGCAGATACCATATCGGCCGGTTGGAGTTGGAATGTGCCGATTGACGCCATTGCGCGTGTGCCTCTTGATGGCAGTGTCCGCAATACTTCGCTGTCGCAAAATTCTTCGGGTCGATGAACTCGCCCGTATCGGTCGTAGCAAGGGATGGCAGAAAGTGGGTCGTGGCCCCAAAGCGATTGTTGTAACCTGCCGCAATCTTCTCGCTGTACGCGTGGCGTGCTAGTTCGGCGGTGTCTGCTTCACTACCCGCACGCACGCCTCGCAACAGAGAGCTGGCGCCTGCCACAGTCAGCAGGACCAGCACCCCCCGGAGCACCCACCTCGAAATTGTTCGTCGATCCATGTCCGAGATCCTGACCTCCACCGCCGAGACCTTCATGCGTCCCCGTCTACCCCCGCCACCTCTAATCAGCGTAGCGGAACATCCACAATTTCAATGGTAAGGGCAGGGACGATGTGATTCCAGTTTCCAGCGGGAATCCGCACAGCCGCATCCACCGGATGGATTAGATTGGGAGCATTCAAAGTATTGGTCGCCTCATAGGTCGCTCCGTGAAGCGAGGTCATTTTGGCGGTGTGTTCTCCGGTAACGCCTTTGAGATTCACGGTTATCGGCTGATCGACGCTCGATGCGTTCACCAGCTTCAGGTGAAGCACGTGATCGGTCGAGCTTACCGTGGCCGAGTAGAAGAAACGCTCTCCGGCGCCTGTAATGGAGGTACGTGCCGTGCCATCGCCCAGGTGCGCGGCAAACAGGCATTGCGCATAATAGCTGGGCGAGGCATAGGTAGTCGACGCGTCGAAGCCAATCAGGTCGGTCGGCCACTGCATCGCGCCCGGACTCACATTGACCAGCAGTGGAGCGTAGCTCGCCATCACGATCAGGTCGCTGTTTCGCTCCATGGAGGTCATCCACGCCGCGTCGCCGAGGGCATCGCCGAAGTTTGGCGTCGGCGTTCCCGAGCGGGTAGCCCACTCCCCGACGAATACCTTGGGCCCCGTGCGAGGCGCGTTGTCATAGTGATGGACGAAGTCCATCATCTCGTATGGCGGTTTGTAGTAATGGTCGTCCATGACGTCCGGCTGCTCCTCCGTCGCCTTCACCGGCGCCGTCGCAATCAGCTTGTATTGCGGATAATGCTTTCGGAGCGCACGGGCAATCTGCGCGAAGCGCGCATCGTAGCTGCCCGACTTGTCAAACCAGTCCTCATTGCCAATCTCGATATAGTGCAGCGGAAACGCCGCTGGATGACCGTTACGTGCGCGCTCAGCACCCCACTTCGTATTCACGTCTCCGGTAACGTACTCCACTTCGTCGACCGCCGCCTGCACGAACGGCTCAAGGTCGGCGCCGGGATTGATATGCTGGCCGCGTAGAGCGTACCCCGCATACACCGCCAAGACAGGCTCGATCTTCAGGTCTTCGCACCACTCAAGAAACTCAAGCAGGCCCAGGCCATCGGTCGACCAGTAGGTCCATGGAGCCTGGTGGCCAGGCCGGTCGACCAGCGGACCAAGGGTCTCCTTCCAGTTGTACCAATCGACGAGTCTGTCGCCTTCGAGATAGTTGCCACCCGGCAGGCGCAGGAAGTGCGGATGCATGGCCGCCATGCGCTCCATCAGGTCAGCCCGATTCCCATTGGGCCGGTTGTTGAATGTTGGCGGCATCAGAGACACAAGCTGCAACCAGAGCGTGCCGGGTTGTGCGACCGTGAGTTGCAGATGATTTGCCGCGGAGGCCGCGGAGGCAGGCGACATCGCTGCGGTTGTGAGGGTGTACTCATAGCGGGACCACGGCCCAGTGTGTGGGGAAACTTGCGCCTCGGCCAGAACTGCTCCAGTCCGGTCACTGATCAGCCGTACTGTGATCGGGCCCACCATAGCGTCATCGAGCTTCGCATAGAACGACCCGCGGTATGCCGTGCGAGCCTTCAGCGCGATGCCCCAATAGCCCGGATTGCTCACCCCCGCTTCGCTCCCCGCCGAAGCAGTGTCGACATTCAGCTTCAGGCTGTATGGCAGCGCCTTGCTTGGGCCGACCGCCTTGTCGACCTCCATCGAAACTTTCGCATCGCCATGACGCACAAGCCCCCAGTGCTCGACGCCCTCTCAGCTCGCACGGAAGGTGCGGTTCTGCACCAGCTCGGCATACAGGCCGCCGTCGTAAGAGTGATTGATCTCTTCGGTCATCATGCCATACAGCGTGGGACTGACCGGCGTCACGATCTCCCCCGGATCGATCGTGAGGTGCGCGGGCGCTGCGGCTTGGCTCTGCGATTGCGCTGAGAGACCCAAGCACGCGAAAATTGCAACCATCAAAACTCCGGAGATGAAACGTCCTCGTTGGAAAGAAGACATTAAGAGACAAATTGGCAGGGTGCAGTTCAGCGACTCCGCCGGGTCGGCGCAGCGGCTGTCAGGCGTTCCTTGGGAGGAACCGGAACCGATTTGAGCGTAGGTGATTGCGATCAGTGCGCCCTGCATGAAACTCTCCTGTACGCTTCCCGATGAGTATATTTTGTCGGGATGGCAACTCTGAAAACGGTTACATTTCAGAATGCGCCCCTCGACCCAGATTGTTTTGACACGCCGATTGTATTCGAAACGAGTCACGCTTGACTGCTATGGCAGTCATTTTTCCAAGTGCTGAAGGAGATCATCGACATGGGAAACCGCTTCTGCCTCATCGTCAACGAGGTGGACGTCATCACGCCCGAACACGACCTGCCGAAACTCCCCGTGGCCCGGGCCGTCTGGCTGCCCAAGCCCAGCCTCAAGGTCGCGGCTGCCGCATGGATTTATGCAGCGGAGCGCACCACACCAGCTTCAGCCAGGCGCTTACCATGGAGCACCTGGAGGACTTCGCTGAAATTGCCGGCATCGAATTGATCCGCGTCGACTCCGATACCCGGCTCTACGAACTGCGCCGCGAACTCCTGTGGAGCGATGCCGCCTAAAGGCTTAGGTAGAGGTTCCGAACCCTCCGCAGCCCCAATGCTGCTCGACCTGCGCACTTGACGTGTGCAAGTCGCAGGGACGCTTGGCCTGAACAACCTTTACTTCGACTCGACCGGCTGGCCGTACCTCAAGTAACCCAGAGCAGCTTCGCAAAAACGCGTAGGGTGCCTTCGCTTTGGTGGAGATGCCTACATGTTGGCAGCGTCACGAAAGGATGTTCGCTACTTGTGCAATTGATATGGAATACCAAACCGGCCAATCTGAATGATCGACCTGGTTTGCGGCGGCCATACTTTGAAAGATTCCACTCCGGAGTTGCCCTGCAAGCGCGCCGCCTTCGCCGACCCACACTCGGCTCCAGTTGCTGCTTCATAAAAATGCACGTTCAGCGAATCCTCGTCACGCTGCCAGCCGAACACGTATTCCCCCGGCGGCAGGGAGGCCGAGCCGATCTGCAATGGCACTTGCGTCACCAGGTAGTGCGAGTACTTGCCGTCGGCCGAATACCCGGCCGTAATCAAGACGACCCCGGCGACAAACTTGCCATCTCCATCGATAATTCCGGAGGCTGCCCTCATTTCCGTCTCGATATGTTCTTTCCCGACGGCAGCGCGGGCCGGCAAAAGTGATTTCAATTCCTTATCGCTTGCCGCGTGCCATGTGCTCCCCGCAACTTGAGCCTGTGCCATGCTCAGCCCAAATACAAATAGCATCGCACCAACCAGTCCAATCCTCCTGTTGCCTCGATTTAACATTCTGGCTCTCCTTGTCTTCGCTTTTGATCATACTTAGTCGAGATGCACAATCCCACGCTGAATCGCAGCGGTCGAAGCCTGCGTTCTGTCGCTCACGCCGAGCTTCGACAGCAGGGTGTTGATGTGGGACTTGACCGTCGCCTCGGAGATGGAGAGGTCGATTCCGATCTCCTTGTTGCTGCGTCCGCGTACGATTAACTGGAGAACCTCGAGCTCCCGATTGGTCAACTGTGGTCCGGCCAGCCGCTCCGCAAGTTTTTCGGCGATTGCGGCGGGAATCCGCGTGCGTCCCTGGTGTACCGAGCGAATGGTGCTGATCAGCTCCTCGACCGACATGCCCTTCAGCAGATAGGCCTTTGCGCCCGCCTGGATGGCCTTGTAAATGTCTTCATCACCATCGAATGTCGTCAGCACAATCACACGCGCTGCCGGCCATTTCGCACGTATCAACTGAATCGCGTCGACGCCCCCCACGGTGCGAAGCCGCAAATCCATCAGCGTGACATCCGGCTGATGTAGGCTGTATTGCTCGAACGCCTCGCGACCGTCGTCAGCCTCTGCCACTACTTTCATGTCGTCGACCGTTCCCAGCAGGGCTACCAGCCCCCCACGCACCACCGGATGGTCGTCCACTACCAGCAGTCGAATCGGTTCAGGCATTCAGATCCTCTTTCTCTTCTCTTTGTGGTCGGGGGTCAGCGGGACAACAACGCGAACACTGCTGCCTTTGCCGGGAACGCTTTCCAGAATAACTTCAGTGCCAAGTATGCGCGCCCGCTCCTGCATGCCTGTCAAACCAAAATGTCCGCCCTCCCCCGAAGGCGCATGAGCCACATCGAACCCCCGTCCATCGTCTCCCACGTCAAGTGAGACCTGCTCGAGCTCGTAGCTCAACCGGAGACGTAGAGTCTTGGCATTCGCATGGCGGACCGCGTTGGCGACAGCCTCCTGCGCAATCCGGTACAACTCATCTTCCAGGGATTGCGCTAGCGCTCGATAGACTCCCGATATCTCCAACCGTGTGTCTGCGATCCGGGGCACCGTTCCGCGAACGAGACCGCCCAGGCGCGCCGGGAGGCTTTGCCCATCCGCTCCATCCGATCGAAGATCCCAAATCGACCGCCGCGCTTCGTCCAGACTCTCCCGAACCAGCGTCCGCGTCTGGTCCAACTGCGCGCGGCACCGTTCCACGCCGGCGGTAGATCGCAGCATCTGTGACATAACCTCCAGGCGCACCGAGACCGCGACGAAGCTCTGTGCCAGGGTGTCGTGGATTTCCCGCGCAAGACGGTTCCGCTCCGCTGCAACTGCATTGAACCTGCTTTGCAGGGTACGCACGCGCAAGACATATAGTCCGAGACCCAACGCGCCGAGGAACACCACAAAAAGAATCTTGAACCAAACCGTCTGATAGAAATGCGGTCGCAGTTCGAAAGGTAAGACTGCGGGTTGGCCCCATGCGTCGCCCTCGTTGCGCGCGCATACCAGAAACCGGTAGTGGCCGTGAGGAATGTTCGTATAGTAAGCAACTCTCCGCGTTCCCGCGTCAATCCAGGTGCGGTCCAGGCCTTCAAGCATGTACCGGTATTGCACCCGGTGCGGCGCCGCGAGACTTATGCCAGCGAAGAGGAAAGAGAAATGCAAAGGCCCGGGGGCGAGGGACGATATTTCTTCTGGCGTTACGCTCTTATCGTCCACAGTGATTTGCTCCAGCGCAACTGGAGGAGGCTCAACACTCCGCAACGATCGAGATGGATCGATGACAACTATGCCACGCCGACTAGCGAAGGCAAGCCGTCCGTCGTTCAATCTCCATGCAGAAGGATAGCCGGCGTCCCCGGTCTCTATCGGCGGCAATCCGTCTGCCGTGCTATACGGTACTACTGAAACCTCACTCTTCTGATCTGCGCGGAAGCTGTTCACCTCGGCAATCGAGATGCGGAAGATCCCATGACTGGAAGATGCCCACAGAAAGCCAGACCCATCTTCCAGCAACCCGAAGATCTCGCGAGGGATCGCCGGCGACGCCCCGAAGCTAAAGAACTTCGAACCGTCCCACCGCGCCAATCCCTGACCGTTGGTACCTACCCAGAAAGCGCCGTTCGCACTGGCTTCGAGTGTCGTTATCGTGTTGCTCGGCAAGCCGTCGGCAACTCCATAGTTACTCAATGCGCCTGCATGAAGCCGTGACAGGCCGCCTGACGTTCCTATCCAAAGATCCCCGGCGGAATCCTCGAGCATCGGCCCGACCAGGTCGCTGCCAAGTCCTTGTGCGGTCGTCAAGGTCGTGCCGTGGCCGTCCTTCCATCGCGTCACCCCGTGACGTGTGCCGACCCAGACTCCGCCATCGTGCGCAGGAAGCACCGACCGCACCAGGTCGTCGCCAAGTCCATCGGCTGATGTGAAGGTTTTCCATCGCCCCCCATGCAGCAGGCTTAGACCGTCGGGAGTTCCTACCCAGATGTCTTCGGGGTGCGCTCCGCCTACTCCCAGCGCCAGCACTGTGTCGCTCGCAAGCCCGTCCTTCATCGTGTAACTGTGCGGCACTGCTTGGCTACCGCTGATGCGGGCAACCCCTGCACCGTTTGTTCCCATCCATAGCGCCCCGTCCGCAGCTTGCAGCACTGAGGTGGATGCTCCTTCCGCGAGGTTCGCGGGCACGCGCACTACCTCAAATGCGCGCTGCCGCAGCACCTTTACTCCTGCGGTCTCGGTTCCAACCCAGATATCCCCTTCGTGGTCCTCCAGAATCGCCAGCACTGCCGCGGCCTCACTTTCGCCGGAGCCAGTTGTTGTCTCCATTTGTCCGTTCCAGAACCGCGCGAGTCCTGCGTTCGTACCGATCCACACGGCGCCGCGTTGATCCTCGGAAATCGTCGTGACCTGTGTTCCCGGCAAAGCTATTCCCGCTGCGAACGTGACGGTCCGTTTGGGCTGGATCAGGCTCACACTGCTCCTGCCGACCGTCCACACACCATCGCGGGTCGCGAGTAGGGTTCGTACTCCTCCAATCGGCAGCTCTCCTCGCTTCGCCAAAACGCTAAGAACACCAGCCTTCAGCCTCATCACACCATCAGGGGACGCCAGAATAAGAGTGCTCGTATCCCCGGGCTCATTCGCAAGGGCGTCGATCCTCATTCCCAATGTACCGGCCGGTCCGCTTTCCACCCGGGTACCAACAACGTGGTTCAACCCTTCCGATGTCCCTATCCAGATGCCTCCATTCGCATCTGGCGCCTGTGAGAGCACGCGCCCGTCCGAAAGCCCGTCGCTTTGAGAGAACGTGCGAAATTCCACCCTTGCCGAATCGGTGTTCGCGACCGAAGCAGTCGTGAGGCCACCCTCTGTCAATATCCATAGACGGCCGTCGCCGCCCTCCAGCACCCTGCGCACGGCGCCCGCAGGAACGCCGTCGGCAGGCGTAAATGTCCGTGCGCGCCCATCCTTCAATCGCGTCAGCCCCGAAGCTGTACCAACCCAAAGCGCTCCCAACCGGTCTTCGAGAAGGCAGCGAATATCGTCGCCCGCCAGCCCCGGCGTGTTCTCGCGGTCGAAGATCCGAAATTGATACCCATCGAATCGCGCCAGGCCTCCTTCGGTTCCAAGCCAAAGGAAGCCGTCTGATGTCTGCACCATCGCATGGACAGAACTCTGCGGCAGCCCGTTCTCCGTGCTCCAGACTTGTTTGGCAAATCCATCCAGTCTGGTGCGAGGATCGAGGGCATACGCCAGCCTGCATCCGAAAGATGCGAACACCCACAGAACCAAAAATCCCGAGGAACACCAGATGAATCGCCGCATGAATGCCAATCAATACCGTCCCGGAATCGCAGGTTCAAGCATCGATGTAAAGCATACCCTGCTTTGCGGCGGCTCAAGCAGGCTATCTCAAAGCGCTTAGGCGCAAAAAAATCAGCGTCCCGAAAAGGGACGCTGCAGGAAGTAACTTCGATTCCCAAGATACCGCCCCCTACCCTTCGCGTCTTCCATCCATAGGCTGAATCTCACTCCACCTTTAGGTGGAGGGAAGCGACGCTATGGCCCATCTAGAACGAAAGGCGCGCGCTCAACTGGATCTGCCTTCCCGGTGTGGTCACCTCAGTGATGGACCCGAATCCAGCTGTATTGACGAATCGATTCGGTGTGCCAAGGTTTGTATGGTTCACTGCGTTGAAGAATTCGCCGCGGGTCTCCAACCGCAGCGACTCGCGGAGCGGGAAGCTGCGGACGATACTTACATCCACCGTCTCCATCCCCGGCCCTGCCACAGAGTTGCGTCCGACATTGCCGAACGCATAGGCCGGGGGCGCTGCAAACGCCGCTGGATTGAACCACGTTACAGCATTGCGTGTTCCGGGGCCGAAGACAGGCTTGCCAGTCAGACTCGCGCGCACCGGATTTTCCCCGAGCGCGGTGCCTGCATTCGCCGTATCTCCAAAGACCGAGATCGTCAGCGGAAAACCACTCTGCAACTGAACGATCGTCGACGCTCTCCAGTCCGCCGTCACTAACCGAGTCAACCGATTCGAACCCCACGTGGGCACATCGTAAACCGCGCTGAGCGCAAAGCGGTTCCGCACATCGCACGCCGGCCCCTTCTCCGCCGCAAGATTGTTGTTGTCCTGCGGAATGGCTGATTCAAACATTGGGGAACGGAAATCCGGTGCGTTGGACAGGCTCTTTGACCAGGTGTAGTTGACCAGTAGGCTTAGACCTCGATTCGTACGCCGACGGACGTTCACATAACCAGCGTCGTACCAGCTTTGCGCCGAGTTTTCCAGCAGGTTGATGGTGCTTACTCCAAAAGTCGTACTTGTCACAGTGACATCCGCAGGCAGCACTGTATTCGGCACAAAGCTGATCTTTTTGAACGGTCTTCGCGGTTGAATCAGCCCCGGTCCAGGCTGAGCGTTGTTGATCAGGTGCGCCCTCTGCAGGTGGAATCCGCGTGAGCCAAGATAGCCGATTTCCAGGCTTGTACTCTTGTCCAATCGCTGCTCGATCGACGTGCTCCACTGCTGAAGATACTGCGGGGAAGGATTCGTCTGCATCCCTGTGAAGCTGACCACCGTTGTACCCAGGACTGCCGGAGCGAAGTTGAACGTGCTTATCGAAGGAGTGAAATTGTCGCTCTGATTTGTCTCCGGAAAAACATACGGCACGTTATGCCGTTGGTTGCACCACGTGTTCATATCCACCGGGGTAAAGAACACTCCGAAGGCCGCATGCAGCACGACTCCTCTGCTCGGAAAGCTTTGTGACACACCTAGGCGCGGCGCGAAGTTCGCCCGGTTCGGATACATGAGCCCCTTGGGCTGACCATTCTGTCCGCCGATGAAGACGCTCGGCGTGCCATCCGGGGCGAAGGTCAGATTGCTGTTTGTATATTTGATGTCTACCAGGGCGCTCATGTATTCGTACCGCACGCCATAATCGAGGGTCGTGTTGTTCGTGAGCCGGAAAGTGTCCTGTCCGTAGCCCTCTGCATACCACTGCCTCAGGTTCATCTGTGGCACACCCGCCTGTCGTTGGCGCACCGCTGGGAGTCCTAGCAGAAAACTTGCAAGTGCTGATCCAGTGCCGTCGTTTGCCCCAATATCGGTCGTGAATCCGTTCGTGAACTGATAGTAGCCGCGATTCTGGAAGAAGCCCCACATCGGCCAGATGTACCGTTGATATACCGCGCCAAATTTGAGGCTGTGCCGTCCCTTGAGCCAACTCAAAGTGTCCCGGCCTTCTACGATCGTGTCCCACGCGTGCATCGGTGTCGCTGCGTAGCTGTCTCCTAAAGGCGAGTAGCCCTGGATGTTGAAGTACGGCGCACCCCACGCAGCCGCTCCGCCGAAGCCTACACCCTGAATTCCCAACTGGCTGACGATATCGTTCTTGTTCGCGCTTTCCGTCGTATGATCCATGCTTAACCGCGATATAGCTACGGTCGCGGTGTTCAACAACGAGGATGTGAAGACGTGGCTGTAGGAACCCAAACCTTGCTGCGACAGGTTATCGTGAAAATAACCAAATCCCGGCAGGTTCTCCGGCATGAAGCCATGTTCTCCGTCCGCGCTATATCGGATAAATGCCGTATCGCTTGCCCGCCACTGGTGATCAACCCGGACGGTGCCCTGATCGGTGTCATGCACCTCGTTTCTAACATCGAGATAATTGTTCGAGTCATTTCCCGAACCTACGACCGTGGGCTGCCCCATCATTGTCGTCCCGCCCATGCTGGCCATCATTATGCTAGGAACCGGCGCGTACTGCGTGAGCATGGCTACGGCGACGGGGTTCATGCGCGACTTGGGAATCACGTTGTTTGGGAAAGGCTGCCGCGTGAATTGCGGATTCTGGGCGCTTACCGGAAGGGTTGGGTTGTAGTTGGGATTCGTCTGTGTCGTGGCCGGATCATAGATGGTCACTCCACTCATACTGAAATCTCCGGCTACCTCGTCAGACGTCGGAACCGTTTCCGTCATGGTGTCCGCCTGGACATGCCGCAATCCCTCATAATTCAAGAAGAAAAAGGTGTATTTCTTCCGCGAAATAGGACCGCCTAAAGAGCCTCCGAAGTTGTTCTGCACCAGATGCTTTGTTCCACCCATATCGTTGAACGAGTGTGCGTCCATCGCTCCGTTGCGGAGAAACTCGTACGCCGTGCCGTGAAACTGGTTACCCCCTGAGCGAGTCACGATATTTACCTGACCTCCACCGGCCCCGCCCATCTCGGCCGAGTAGCTCCCCACCTGCACGTTGAACTCCTGCACTGCATCCGGAGATGCGCTGAAGTTCTGCGTGTTGAAGGTCGGGTCGGTATTCGTTGCCCCGTCGAGCAGAAAGTAGTTCGCATTGGGACGGTTACCGCCAACGCTGATCGCCGATCGCTGCCCCGGCCGCCAATAGAGCGGATTCATATCTCCCGACTGCGCGCCGTGACTCATGTGCGCACCGGGTACGGTCAACATCAAGTCCACCAGCATCCGCCCATTCAAAGGGAGTTGCGAAACCGACCGCTGGTCTACAACTTCCCCGACGCTCGCATCAGCCGTCTTCAGGAACTCCGCCGCAGCTGTCGCGGTTACAGTCTGGCCGTACGGCCCCACGGTCAACATCACGTCCAGCACTGCTTGCTGCCCGACTTCCAGCTGTATCTCCTTGCGGGCTGTCGCGAATCCCGTGCTCTGTGCCTCCAAGACATAGGACCCTGGCAGTTGTCCTCCCAATTCGTAGAGGCCATGTGCGTCTGCGGTAACATGACGCACAATCCCGGTCTTCACCGATGTGAAAGTCACGCTTGCGAACGGGATGGCCAATCGCTGAGGATCTGTGACCACCCCGCGCAGAGCAACGTAGTTGGCCTGCGCTTTTACAACCGATGTTGAAAGCATCAAGGAGAGGAAGATAGCGAACAAACGAGGGCGTCTCATGGGTCTCCTAAGTTGATCTATCTCGCAGGCCCCTCTTGTCGTCTACTGAGGGCTGTCGCGTCGACTAGGCATGCGCCTGTGACTGCCGACACTGCGAGGGTCTGCTCTTTTGTGCTAGGGACAGGACGATACTATTCATTCGCCAGGAGGCTGTCCTCCCCCGAAAGAATGATTTAATTATCAAACTTACGATGGGTGTGGCTCCGATGCGCTGTGCTATTCCGAGTTCCGCGCGCTATGTGCTATGCGTGACCCCGTGTATCGAGCGGCGTGCCGCGCATTACTCGTCCGATACAAACTTGCCAGCCGCTCTATCTCCGCTCGGCCACGACGACCAACCACCGCTCCAGACTCTCCGCTCATAAACACAGTCCATCACAAATCTTCCCCCGCCAACAGGTGCGTTCCTCGGACGCTCACGCACGAACAACTTCTTCGCTCAAGTTGAGGCAGAATTTCCTCACGAAGTCGTCCTCCGCCCAATTGGGGCCGAGATTGTTTCGGGGGATTTGACGGCAGGATGTGAGGTTCCATCGGAATCGAAACCTGCAACCTGGACACAGGAAGCGCGGCTACTGGCGGAGAAGACCAGCCCGACCGGCTTCAAGGCGGCGCGAAAGTCGTTCGGCCTGTGGGATGGCACGCCTCAACATTTCAATTCCGATTAGCTTCCCAGCCAAGCAGCGCCGGCCGCTCGGGCGGGGCGTTTTTGACTGGCGCACTGAGTAGCGTCATCTTCATCTCGTCATTTGACATCAACGCAGCAAAGGACGCATTTGCAGATCATTCCCGATTTTGGAAAGGGGAGCCACGCGACGCCTATTCAAAAAACGGAAGCTCTTCCAACGCACGCAGCCATTGACGGAGCCATAGTCCGTCATTATTTCGTTCGTCCAAGAAAACCTTAGGAGGGGGAGTCTCGAGCCGTCCCCAGTTTTGGTCAGCAAGCTCAATGAGACTTCGTGGTGTCACTGCTCCGGCGTCAAACCTGCCTTCGGCGTTGGCGAACCACCACATGTACTGACGCCAACTCAGGCCGATCCAAGGCTTTCCGGAAGGAATTTGTTCAAGGATTCTGGGGACAATGGGATTTTCGTTAGTCGATTCGCTAAACAGATCTCTCTGCTGGATTCTGAAAATATCACCCTGTCGTAGGAACGCCAGTAGGCTCTCCTCAAACCAATAAGGAACCTGGCCACCGCCTTCGCTGGGTTCTGCGAAACGGGTGAGCATAAAGCGGCGTAGGTTGAAGAACTTTCCAGTCGCGCACGAACTCGCACCTGCTGCTTTCCAAAGCAACATGTCTGAAGAACAAAAGCCAACTAGCGTTTCAACCCCTGCCTCTCTGAGGCAGGCGATTAGCTTCATTGCGCCCTTGAGTTGCTCTGCGTCAGCAAGTTCTCTGCGAGGCTCAGTTTCGTTCTTCAGAATTAGAAATACCCGGTCGATCTCCGAACGGGTCAGGATTGACGCAATCGTTAGTGCGCGACCTTTTTGAGCTACGTCATTCATGTCTACGACCGTTGTCAATAATGGCGAAACTCCCGTGCCTCGAAGTCGCTCTAACAGGATCGCCCCAATCTCAACGAGTTGGACATAGTAGGAATCCGGATAGACAGATGGCACTATTGCCGGTGAACAAACTGCATTTACTCCAAGTGCAAGCGCAGTGTCTATGATTCTGTTTATCACGCTGTTCCACCAGCCAGAGGAGCTAAGGTCGGCAGTTTCAACATCCTTCGGGAAATAGCCCCATGTAGGCAACTTGCCCCTCTCGCTACGTGGAGCATAGAGTTCTCTCGCGAGACAAACCCTCGTCGTGTTCCTACGCTTGAAGTTAGACCGACTCCGCCGCGATTGGAACGTTTTGGAACGTGATTGTTGATGGGGAACTCGGTAAGTTATTGAAAGGATGGTGGCCAGAGACGGGATCGAACCGCCGACGCCGGCCTTTTCAGGGCCGCGCTCTACCACTGAGCTATCTGGCCTTGGCATGAAACGCCTAGTTCGGGACAGCCAAGTGTAGCCCGAGCGCGACCGCGAGGAATCAGGGCAACCGCCATTCGGGCTACGATACATCCCGATCAGCGATCCAGCGGCAGAACCACTGGTCCAAGCGTCCACTCAAGTATAGCAACCCTGCGTGATCCCGCCAAACCGGTCGCAGAAAGCCGTCCGTCACGCATCAGGCTCGCGCTATGCTGGTTATCAATCTTACTTCGCAAAGTTGAGGAGCCAGCATGACATCAATGGTTTACCCCGTCGCGCGGTTGCCATCCTCGCTTGCTGTCGCAAGCCTTACGGCCTGCCTCCTGGCGGCCGCCCTCGCGAGCCAACCCGCTGCCATCGCGCAAAGTGCATCTGCACCTCGCACTCACGCACCGGCTGCCGCAACATCTGGCGAGGCGCGTGCCTTGCGAGCGTTCGAGGCGGCGAAGGCCAGCAAAGCGAATGCACTCGCGCTCCAGGCATTTCTCGAAAAGATGCCCAAAGGAGCTGACCTGCACATGCATCTCTCCGGTGCCGTGTATGCGGAGACGTTTCTGGCTGAGGCAGTCAAGCAGGGGCTTTGCATTGACCCGGCCGCATTGAAATTCACGCAGCCTGCCAATGCCGGCTGCGCCAATGGTGACCTGCCCGCCTCAGCAGTCCTGCAGGGCCCCGCCATAGTCGACAAGGCAAAAGGGATCACAGGTCAGCAGCTCTACGATGCACTCGTAGACAGCTTTTCCATGCGCGGCTTCGTGCCCACTCCCGGCGTCACCGGACACGACCAGTTCTTTGCGACGTTCAATCGCTTCGGCGGCCTCAAGGACTACGGTGGCGAGTGGCTCGACCAGGTCGCAGCCCGCGCCGCCGCGCAGAACGAGCAGTATCTCGAGATCATGCAGACTCCGCCCTTCTCGAATGCCGCGACTCTCGGCTACAAGATGGGCTGGCCCAAAGGCGCTGAGGAGTCCATCTCGAGCACGCAACTAGCGAGCCTCCGCGACCAACTCCTCCAAGCTGGCCTTCGCGATGAGATCGCTACCGACAGAAAGTCCCTCGCCGATGCCGAAGCCGCCCGCAGAAAAATCGAGTCCTGCGACATCTACGACCAGTACAACGATGCAGATCACCAGCGATCCGACGAATCACCGAGCCACGGCCAGATTACGGAGATGGAGCAGGTCACCGCCGGCTGCAGCGTAAAGATCCGCTTTATCTATCAAGTGCTGCGCGCCTTCCCGCCGCAGCAGGTCTTCGCGCAGACGCTGCTCGGCTTCGAGGTTGCGTCCGCGGATCCGGATGTAGTCGGAATCAACTTCGTTCAGCCAGAGGACGACCGCCGCGCCATGGCCGACTACCATCTGCAGATGCAGATGCTCGACTATCTGCACTCGGTCTACCCCAACGTAAAGATTTCGCTGCACGCCGGCGAACTCGCTCCTGGCATGGTCCCGCCCGAGGGCCTCAAGTTCCACATCCGCGAGGCGATTGAGCTTGGGCACGCCTCCCGAATTGGCCACGGTGTCGACGTGCTCTACGAGCAGAACCACTCCGACGTTCCGGTGGAAATGCATGAGAAGCCGCTGCTGAAGGAGATGGCTGATAAGCACATCATGGTGGAGATCAACCTCACCTCCAACGACGTCATCCTCGGCATCAAGGGCCACGATCACCCGCTTACCGCATACCGCGAGGCGCATGTGCCGGTGGCGCTCTCAACCGACGATGAAGGTGTCTCGCGCATCAACCTGACCCACGAGTATGTGCGCGCAGCAATGGAGTACGGCCTCGGCTATCTCGATCTGAAGGAGATGGCGCGCACCTCGATCGAACACAGCTTCCTGCCCGGGGAGAGCCTGTGGGAGAAGCCTGACGTGTTCACGCGGATGAAGTCAGCATGCGCGGGACAGATGCGGGGTGCATCGCCGCCATCGGAGGATTGCGCTGCGTTGTTGAAGTCGAGCGAGAAGGCGGCCCAGCAGTGGGAATTGGAGCGCCGGTTTGCAGAGTTCGAGGCGAGTCCCGGTGATGCCCGCTGACGACGCATCACAACTGGAAGCGGACTAACTCGGCAACTTCACTTTGACTGCTTCGCCAAAGGCCGCAGAATGTCATCCAGCGTGTCCGGAGTACCCGTCACGCGCTCCAGCACCGGATAGCGCTCGCCCCCGTGATAGTCCACCTTCAGCAACTTGTAATACCCGGAATTCTCGACGATCAACTCGACCGGTGGCCCGTCGGCCCCTTCCGCGTCGTTCACCGCTGCCCGCAGCAGCGCTGGCGTAAAGCCTCGCCCATTCACCGCGACCAGCCGCATGCCCGGTCCTAGTCCAGCCTTATCGGCCGGACCGCCCTGCAACACGTCCTCGAGTGTGCCCGATGCCCTCACGTGGAGTCCGAGCGAGTACCAGAAGTCCACGGTGTCACTCTGCGCGTCCTCCTTGTCGGTCCACGAGTTTGGTCGCGGACCATATGTCAGCTTGTACCCACCGTTCTCAATCCCGCCCAGCGGAGCGTGCGCCTGGTTTGTATCCAGCCGCTGCCGCAGGAAGCTGGCCCAGTCGTTTGGAACCACCGCATTCAGCGCAGCCACGACATCTTCAAACGTGTACGGCACCACTTTCGGCGCCGTGTTTCCACCCAATCCCTCGAATGCCGCGGCAAAGTCGTTCAGACTCTTTTTCCCGCCGGACATCTTGCGGATGTTGGTGTCCACATCGAGCCACATCAACGCGCTCTCATCATAAAAATCGACCTTGCGGCGCCAGTTGTCCCAGCCTCCGCCCGCTTCGTACAGCACCTGCGCCATGGTTGCCGTATCCTGCAGGTCGCGCCACGTGCGCCCCGGCCAGTTGTCCAGCGATGCCGCCTTCTCCGCCAGAATGTCGCGATACTGCTCCGGCGTCCAGATGCCCGAGCGCACCGCCAGCACTTCGCCGAAATACTGCGTCAGCCCCTCGTACACCCACAGCAGATCGCCCTCCATCGGCTTCTGGTAGTTGCTCGTCGCGAGGCCCGCCGGCCGCCTGTACTTGCCATTCCAGCTATGCGTGAACTCATGCGGCAAAAGGCTTCCCGACAGCAAGAACCGGTCGTCCTCGACGAAGGCCTTCGCCGCCACCCGGTCATCGCTCGACTGATGATGCTCCAGCCCGAAGTGCGCAACCGAGTCGCTCAGCGTTACCAGGAAGTGATATTCGCCGTAGTGCCTGCTCTGGTAGAGCGCGCCCGCCTCGCGCACCAGCCGGCTGAACTCCGCTACATGCTCGGGCGACAGTGCAAGATCCTCCGGCCCGTCCGCCGCCATGTCCAGAAAATGCTTGGGCGTTACCTCCGGCGCCAGCGCAATCTCCTTGAAGTATTTGCCCGCCAGCACTGGCGAATCCACCAGTGTCTCCAGGCTCACCGGATCGAAGCTCACCACATTAGTCGACCCCACGCTCCGCACGTCGCCGCGACGCAGTGCCGTCCCATACTGCCAGGCACTCGGCATGGTCACTGACGGCTTCACCCGGACGTCCGCCGCATTCACGCCCTGCAGGTAGACCACTACGGTGTTCCAACTCAGCATGGCCAGGTTTTCATTGGACGAAGCACCCGCCGAAAACCCGGTCGGCGCCGCCGTCGCTAGAAAGTCCACCTTGACCTCGAGCGTCGTGCAGCCCTCCGGCACGGTCAGGTGGAACGTGTACATATCGACCTTGTCCCGCTCCCACTTCACCCTGCCGTCGCCACCCGTCCCACACGCCTGGCCGTTGGCTCCGCGCGCTGCTATGACGAACCCCGCCATGTCGTCGATCGGCCCGGTCGGTCCATGCTCGCCGGGAATCCACTTCGGATACACCAGCGTCAGCGGCCCCGGAGTCACCGGCATCGTCTCCGTCGCATGGATCATCTTCCGCGGCGCATCCGTCAAATCCACGCTCAGCCCAATCTCCTGCGCCGGCGATACCTGTGCCGTTGCTGTCCCCGTCGCCGCAAATACCAGCAAACCGCTGGCAACCCTTTGAAGAATCGTCATTCTTTCCCTCTGCAATAAAGTGTAATCGCAATTGAAGTTGCACCCGGCGGACAACCCGCCGGATGGATAGGCACTCACACTTGAAGTAGGCTGCGCGTTCGCGCTGCTTGCAAGGAGACTGACATGATTCATCGAAGCGTAGGTTTTGCAGGCTTGGCGTTCGCGTGTGCGCTATCGCTAGGCAGCACCCTAACGGTGCAAGCACAGGACAACAGCACCACCACAAAGGACCAGACGACTACTACGACGACAGAAACGCAGTCGCACGATTCCTCAGGCTGGCAGGCGCCGCGCGGCTACGACTTGGCGTATCCGGAGAACGGGACACCGAATATGGTGGCCAGGCAGGGATATGCTGCCGGCTTCAGCCAGGGTCAGGCAGACGCTGCCCGTGGCAAGAAGTTCAAACCGACGGAATCCGATGCATATGAGCACGCGAAGATCCCCAAGGGCATGGACAAGGATCAATTCAAGCTGCAGTTCCGCGAGTCGTTCGTCAAGGGATATACGAACGGATTTAAGAAGGAATAGCTGCGCTTGCGGGATGTGGATGCAAAGAGAAGGGCCGACGATTCTGTCGGCCCTTTTCGTTGGTCAACGTAACGTCTCTGCGCTCCTCTCGACTAAATCCACCAAGAGTGTGGCGGGTGGTAGGACCATCGGGGTAAGATGCTCCGAGCGCAATTTAGGCGTAAGGAGATGCGATGAGAATTGTTGGCAGAGTGCGGTTGATCGTGGCGTTGGGTGCGGGATTAGTGGTGAGCATGTGTGCTTTGCCGGTTCTGGCGGCTGGCAAGGTCTGCGACGTGAAGAAGTATGGCGCCAAAGGCGATGGAACGACCAAAGATACGGTCGCCGTTCAAAAGGCGATCGACGACTGCACCGCAGGCAAGGGTGGCGGGACGGTCGAGGTGCCAGCGGGGACGTTTGTGATTGCGCCGATCTCGTTGAAGAGCAATATGACGCTACATCTTGCGAAGGACGCGAAGCTGCTGGGATCGCCTGACATGGCGGATTATCCGAAAGCGCTGTTTGCTCGGCATCCGACGGTGATGCCGCTGGTGGGCTCGATTAATGCGCAGAATATCTCGATTACGGGCGAAGGCACGATCGATGGCAACGGCCACATCTGGTGGGACTACGTACGCGGCGTGAGAAACTCCGGGGTGCTGGGGACCGATCATCCGCGGCCGATGGGTGTGGTGTTCGACCACTCGAAACACATCGTGATGGAGGGTGTGACGGTGCAGAACGCGGGGTTCTGGCAGATCGTGCCCTACTACGCCGAGGACCTAGTGTTTCGCAACATCCGTATTCTTGCGCCGCCGTCGCCCAACACCGATGCCATCGATCCCTTCAGCTCGAGTGATATCGTGATCGACCATGTGTTCTCCAGTGTGGGCGACGACAATATCGCGATCAAGAGCGGGGAGATCAACTCGCCCGGGCCGGACAACCCGAGCAAGAACATCAAGATTACCGATTGCACCTTTGAGAACGGCCACGGGCTGTCGATTGGCAGCGAGATCGCCGGTGGCGTTCAGAACGTCCATGCCGAGCGGATCCACTTCAAGGGCACCGACCAGGGCATTCGTATCAAGTCGGCGCGCGACCGCGGGAATGATGTCTCGAATATTTCGTACAAAGACATCACCATGGAAGATGTGAAGACGGCGATCCTGGTGACCGAGTACTATCCATTCCCCGCGCCTGCAGGCGAGGTGCCGGCAGAACCGGTGGGGCGGCTGACTCCGAAGTTTCACAACATCACCATTGAGAATGTCACGGCGACCAACAGTGGCTCGGCGGGATACATTGTCGGGCTTCCCGAATCGCCGGTGATGGACATGACGCTGAAGAACGTCCACCTGGCAGGGAAGACGGGACTGGCGGTCGCCTACGCGAAGGTGACGATGGACGACGTGACGGTGAAGCCGGATACGGGCGAAGCAATCAAGGTTGCGCCGACAGCTACGGTGACGAAGAAGTAGAGTCCAGAGCTCAGGACTCAGGAAAACGGAGAGCGCAGCCAGATATCGGCCGCGCTTCTTCTTGCTAAGGCTCTACTTCTTCACCTCGATGATCTTGCCCTCGGGCCCGAACGTGACCGGCTGGCTGCCGTCGGTCGTCGAGACCACCAGGCCGTCGGTCGTCACATCCGCATACCCGATCTGCAAGCCTTTCGTCGCCTGGATGTTGACGTTCTTCAGCACAATGTCGTCCACATGCGACTCCGGCAGGCCCACAATCGCGCCAGCCCACGCCGAATTGACACCTTTGACATTCTCAATCCGAATGTTGTGAAAGTGCGGAGTCAGCGGTCCGACGGGTTGAGCCGCGACCGGCCCCGAAGGCATCACCTGCGGATAGTATTCACTGATCGAAATCGATGCCTTCGTCACTCCATCCATGGTGATGTCCTTGAAGGAGATATTGCTCACATCATTCCCGCGGTCGCGATTCGCCTTGATCCGAATCGCCTGATCCGTCCCTTTGAAGCTGACCCGCTCCACGTGGACGTTCTGCACTCCGCCGGCAATCTCGCTCCCGATCGACACACCATGCCCGTGCTCAAACGTGCAGTCGGTGATCGTGATGTTCTTGCTGGGCTCGTCTCCGCCCTGCGAGTTGGGCTGACCGCTTTTGATCGCGACATTGTCATCGCCCACGTCCGCGTATACGTGGTCGATCACCACATTGCTTGAGCTGAATGGATCGATCGCGTCCGTATTCGGCGAGGGCAGAGTCGCCGTTATCCGGACGTTTCGGATCACCACGTCGTCCGAGTCGTAAGGCACAACCGTCCAGAAAGGAGAGTTCTGCACCGTAACGCCGGTCAGCGACACATGCTTGCAGTGGTCGAACACGACCAGCCGCGGCCGCTCCGCTCGCCTCGCCAGCGCACCTGCTTCCGGTGCCGCTGGCCGCGGCCCTCCGGCTCCTGGCGCTCCAGCCCCCGGTGCTCCAGCCCCCGGTGCTCCAGCCCCCCCGGTGCTCCAGCCCGTGGCGCTCCGGGCCCGCCAAATCCTGACCCCGGGCCAAACATGTGCCACCACGACGCGCCGTTCCCGTCGATGACGCCTTCGCCTTTGATGGCCACGTTCTCCGCGTTCACCGCGCTCACCAGCGCCTGGTGTCCCAACGCGCGGAACTCCTGAATCTCTGGATAGTCCTCGTGGTCCGGAGAGCCAAGCAGCGTTGCGCCCTTCTTCAGCTCCAACGTCATGTTGCTCTTCAGCAGGATCGGCGCGCTCACATATGTGCCCGCCTCCAGCACCACCGTGCCGCCGCCCTTGCCCGCCGAGCACTCGTCGATCGCCTTCTGGATCGCGACCGTGTCTTTGCTCGCGCCATCGCCCTTCGCACCGTATTTCTTCACGTCGCACACCTTACCAGCCGCCATTGCCGGCACCGCCGAGGCCGCCAACATTACCGCAACCGCCACCGCGCACACGTTTGCCTCAATCTTCATTCGGTCTCCTGTCACAAACTCACACGCGCAGCATCTTACTCCGCTGGTCCAACCACCCGCCACCGGGCCCGTCGGCGGAGGATGGGCCACAGATGGTCGAGACGATTGCGAATTCGCAAATGGAGAGAGCGTCGGTCCCGTCAGAACTTGTGGAACATGAAAAAGGCTCCGGCCACCAGGCATCCGAAGGCGACTGCGTGGTTCCAGTGCAGCTTGTCGCCGAAGTAATAGACGGAGAACACTCCAAACACAGTCAGCGTAATGACCTCCTGAATCACCTTCAGTTGGTCGGGTGAGTACATTTGCGAGCCGAGCCGGTTCGCCGGCACCTGCAGGCAGTACTCGAAGAACGCAATTCCCCAACTCACCATAATGACCTTCCACAGGGCGACTCCTTTGAACTTCAGGTGCCCATACCATGCAAAGGTCATGAATACATTCGATCCAATCAGCAACACCACCGGCCACACGCGTGCGCTCATCCACAATCCTCCTGAAAACCCATAAGATGCTTCTACAGTGTCTCTCGCCGCAAACCTCGCCCGCATCCAGGAACAGATCGCCGACGCCTGCCGGCGCGCCAACCGGCCCGAGTCCGAAGTCGCCTTGATGGCGGTCAGCAAGATGCATCCCGCCGAGGCGATACTTGAGGGCTACGCCGCGGGTTTGCGGCTCTTCGGCGAAAATCGCGTTCAGGAGTGGCAGGAGAAATCGCTTGCTCTGTCGGGACTGACCGACGCCAAGTTTCACTTGATCGGCCCGCTCCAATCGAACAAGACGGCTCGCGCCGCCGAACTCTTCGATGCGATTGATGCTGTCGACTCGTTCAGGATTGCGGCTCGCCTGGATAGCGCCGCGCGGGCACTGAACAAGAAGCTGCCGATCCTGATCGAGGTGAAGCTCAGCCACGAGGAGTCCAAGCACGGCATCTCGCCCGCCGAGCTTCCCGCGCTGCTCGCGGAACTCGCACCGCTCGAATCGCTCCTCCCCGCGGGCCTGATGACGGTGCCTCCGTGGTCCGAAGATCCGGAGCCCGCGCGTCCCTACTTCCGCGAACTGCGCCGCCTGCGCGATGGGTCGCTCGCCGCCTGCCCCACGCTCACCCAACTTTCGATGGGCATGTCCAACGACTTTGCTGTCGCCATCGAAGAGGGCAGCACCTGCATCCGCATCGGGACTGCGCTGTTTGGCAAACGCCAGTACCCGCCAACCGTGCCCGTGAACGAATGACCCTACCCATCACACTTCGCGACACTGCGGACGGCTGCATTCTGCCGGTGCGCGTGCATCCCGGAGCGAAGCGCAATGCCATTGCTGGCGTCCACGATGGCGCGTTGAAAGTTTCCATCACCACCCCGCCCACCGACGGCCGAGCCAACGACGCTCTGATTGCGTTCCTCGCCGAGCGACTGCGCGTCCCGCGCGCCCGGATCACGCTGCTCACCGGTGCTACGAGCCGCAGCAAAACTCTCCGCGTGGCAGGAAAAAGCGCAGCCGATGTTCAGGCTGCGCTCGATCCGACGACTTGATCCGACCTACGGGTTGAAGATCGCGCCTACCGTCTCGTTGCCAGTCATCCTGATGTTGCACTGCAGCGGGAGCTTGGAGACGGGATCGAGGGGGCTGCCCACCACTGCAGGGCAGTTCGCCGACCATCCTCCGAACGAGCCGGAAACCGGCTTCGCAGTGAGGATCACCGTTGAGCCCAGTTGGAAGTTCCCCGTACAACTCGTTCCTATCGCCGCCGATCCGCAAACGATGACACCGGTCACTCCGTTGAATGTGCTGGTCACTGTGCCTGTCCCGGTTCCAACCTCGTAGACCGCGAGCGTTGGAAGGGTCACGATGCCTCCGGCGGGCAATACCGTTAGCGTGGTGGTTGCCGTAATCAGCGAGCCGGTGCTGGTCGTCCCGATTGCTGTGATTGTTGTCGCACCGCCGGCCTGGTTCGCCGCGACGGCTGTGGCCAGTCCGGCCTGGTCGATGGTGGCGATTGCCACATCGCTCGATGACCAGGCTACGCTGCTGGTCAGGTTCTGGGTTGCTATCCCGCCGGCAAGGTTGCCGAGCGCGATAAACTGCGTCGTCTCTCCTGAAAATGAAGCTGTGGCTCCAGAGCTCGGGATAATAGCCAACGTGGGCGTCGACGCGGCGACGTTGGCCGCTACGGTCAACGTCGCGGTTGCGTTGATGCCTCCGGACTGGGCAATGATGGTGGTGGTTCCGCCGCCAACTGCTGTCGCCAGTCCGCTCGCATTGATGGTGGCTACCTGCACGTTGCTGGAGATCCACTGAACCTGGGTGGTGAGGTTCTGCGCGCTGCCGGTGCCGGTCAAGTTGCCGGTCGCGATGAACTGCGTTGTTTCGCCGGTGAACGTCTCCGTAGCTGAACTCGGGGTTACCGCAATGGTCGGATTGGAACCGCCGGTCGACGACGATCCGGCGAGTGCCACGGTGAGGTCTGAGGTGGCGACGACGCCGTCGGAGACCGCCGTGACTTGCGTATAGCCTGGGCCTACCGCCGTTGCGAGGCCGGAAGAATTGATGGATGCAACCGAGGGGTTGCTCGATGCCCAGGTGACGGAGTTCGTGAGATTAGAGGTGGTCGATTGACCGGACCCCATCTGACTCGATCCAAATGCCGTGAACTGCACGGTCTGGCCCACTGCAGTCAAGACCGTCGAACCTGCCGCTGGAAGAATTGAGATCGACTTCAGCGAGCTGCAGCCAGTAAGCGACAGGACGATCGGCAATGCGAGCAACAAGGGCAACGGTGACGCAAGACGGCGCAGGATCATCGGAAATCTCCTGCACCAAAGCTACTCAGTGCCGACACGTTGACACCATTCCACTTTAGCGAATGGTCTGCAACTTTTGTGCCAAGTACTGTGGTGTACCCCCCGGGTTGCACCGCAGGTCTGGTCGCGGCTAAAGTCTGGAATTGGCGTCGGCACGGCATACCCCCCGGGTATCGATTGGTGCATAATATTCCAAACAAACCACTTACCGGCTATCGTATTTGCAAGATCTTGAAAACAAAGGAGATAATTTGCAAGATCTTCAAAACGCTGGAGTTATGGATTCTTTGGAGCTTTGGGAGACACAAGCCTGGGGCTGGTGGATTCTGTCTCGACCTATTTTTAATTATACGCGGGGTGTCAAGGGATTCGCTCCATAATCCTGTGGCCGTCCGTCCGCTTTGAGCGTCTGTCCGGCCAGCAGGTCACGACAGATTTCGTGGTCGCCATCCTCGAAGAAGATGGGCTCGCGCCGGTTGCCTCGCTGCGTTACATGGTGCGCAAGTCCGGGGATCACGATGTGTGCAAGTCGCGACATTCAGCGCCAATGCAGACGAAACCTAGTTTAGAGCATTTGCTTGAGGTGAGCCCGACTCTGATTCGGCCTGTCGAAGAACTACAGTCGCTTTTGCGGATGAGACCATAGATGATGAGCCGTATGGGACGCGAAAACGTGTAAGGTGTTCTATGTCGTCCTCATCCAACTCAATCGCCCGAATGGGTTGAAGCGATCCACAGTGCGAAAGTGCTTTTTCCCACATCGTCCAGTCAGCATCACCGAGAAACTCTGTCACGATGTGATTGTAAGCACCAGACCCGAACGGAAGTGCAAATTCTAATCTGCCGACTTGTGCCTTGATGCAAAGGAAATATCGGTGACCGGTTGTTGAATTGAATGAACAACTAACACCAGCCTCATATGTCTCGTATCCCATATCGACTCCCTGAGTTCCTCGTACCGATAAAATGCTGACGGGAAGAGTATCCCGGATCGAATCATGAACACAAGTCTCATCTGTTTACTCATCGGATACTTGGCGGGTGGCCCACTCTAAGTTTTTTGAATCTTGATTTTCCCTCAAAAGTGGGTGCCCCATCCTTCGCTTTTTTCTAGCGAAGGGTGGGTTACCCCGAAGATAGACGCGCACTTTTATTGGAAGGCGGGTGGCCCAGGTCTGAAATCCGCCACCAAAGCGGGTGCCCCATGTCTCGATTCTCAGAATCGAGATGTGGGGCACTTCCCGGTTCGGCCGCACTAGCGGGTTGTGGCCGGGGCGGCGGGGGCGACGATGGGGCCTTTGCTGTTGGGTGGATCGACCGGGTTGAACTTCCTGGCGAGTTCCGGCGTTGACATTACGTCGGCTGCCGGTGGGTCGACTGCCTTCGCGGCCTCGGCTCCGAAGACGTAGCTGGGACCGAACATGTTGCTGGTGAAGATGACCAGCTTCTTGTCGGGCGAGAAGCGGACGTTGGGCTCTTCGCGGTAGTAGTGGTGGGACATGTTGACGAGATGCTCGGCGTGGAAGACGCCGGGCTGCCAAAAGTTGGGGTCGTTGAGCGCATCTTTGGCGACGGGGAACTTCACGGGGTGGAAGAGTTCGATCCACTCGCCGTCCTTGGCGCGGGCGACCTGTCCGGGATCGCCGCCGTCGCCGGTGAACATGTCGAGGTCCTTGGTGAGGTTGAAGTGAATCGACCATTCGTCGCGCTGCATGTGGTAGGCGGTGCGTTCGCCGGTTTTGAGGTTGAATCCGGCGAGGTAGAAGTCTTCGCCTTTGGGCGGCTGCCAGTCGTACCAGATGGTCTCGCCGTCGAGGCCCCAGAACTCGTGGCCTGCGATCTCGTTGACCATGGTGCGCTTGTGGATGAGGGTGTTGTGAGTGGCGTCGGTGTGGATCATCCAGATGCGATCGACCTTCTCCCACGAGCCTTCGTGGCAATACATCAGGAGCTCCGGATCGGAGGGCGAGAAGAGCAGATGGTTGATCCAGTCGGTGGAGTGAAGGAGCGGCTTCAGATCGCCGGGCTTCGCGCCGTTCGGGCCGGGCTCGAGGCGCAGGGTGAAGAGGACGAGGGGCAGGCGAGCGGCAAGACGGACTGCCATCATCTGACCCTTGTTGGTGGGCTGATAGTGGGGGCCCTGGACGGCACTGCCGACGCGATTGTCGGTTGCTCCGGCGGGCTGTGCGGGAGCGGGGACGGCAGTTGCGCCGTACTCCTTGCCGGTGGGCGGGCCTTCGATATAGGTGCCAGCGACCAGGGTCTCGTCCGCGTTGACGCTGACGACGCTCATGCTGTTGGTGTTGGGCAGCTTCGGCACGTCGACGAGTTTACGGATGGCGCCGGTGTTGGTGTCGGCCTTGTAGACCGCGGTTACGCCGGCCTCATCGGTCTTGGTGAAGAAGACGCTGTTGGTCTTGTGTCCGGCGACCATAGCGTGAACCACGCCAGGGGTCCGGCCGCCTGCGCCAGCATCTGCCGCGCCCGGTGGGTTGGCCACCAACAGCTTGGTGTGGCGGGTCGCCATGTCCATCACGTGGATGCCGTCGGGCGCGGTGTAGATCATCTGCTTGTTGTCCGGAGTGTAGGCGTTGATGTTGAAGTAGAAGCCGCCGGAGTTTGTTTCGTCGCTGAGCCGCCAGACGCGATGGCCGGTGTCTTTATCCACCCAGGTTTTTGGCGGCATCGGATCACCAGGTTTGGTCTGCGCAATGCAGGCGAGAGGAAGCAGGACGAGGGCGAATGCGGGGAGTGTGCGGAGGCGCATAGGGACTTCTCCTTCAGGCGGGCCATCCCCGGGGGGACGCCGCCCATGGCGGAAAGATACTGGGCTCGGACGGAGCCCAGCGAATATCGCACGGCTTTTATACACTCCGCAGTATTCGATTGGGAAATGTTTCCGAGGGGGAAATTCTGGCAGATGTTGGAGAACTGGACGGTGGGGGCCAAAACAGAAGCAGATTCCCTTCGGGAATGACAAGCAAGGGTAATGACAAGCAAAAAGAATGACAAGCAAAAGAAACAGCGAGGCCGGCGCGGAGTGGTCTCCGTGGCCGGCCTCGCGAACGTCTTGAATCTTCGGCGTCTAGCGATAGCCGTAGGGGCGATCGTAGAGGTGTGCGTGCTCCCACTGCTCGTGCTCCCACCGCTCATGCTGGAGATAAGCCTGGCGGCGGGCAAACTCTTCGCGTGCTTCGCGGTCACGGAACTCTTCGCGGCGGCGGAAGTCGTCGCGGTCAGCGCGATAGCCGTCGCGATCGGCGTAGCGGTAGCCGTCGTGGTCAACGACATAGGCGGGGTGTCCGAGCTGGACGCCAACTGCGAATTGCTGTGCCTGCGCGGTGGCTGGATTCACAGCCATGAATGCGCCTGCTGCGAGGCCAGTCATCATCAACTTTGCAACCATTCCCTTTACATTTGCGATCTTCATAATGGCCTCCTGACTACACACCACTGAACCCGTGTCTGGCCGCTGGTGTTTCGCGCAACTTCTGCGCCGTGGCGGGTTGTAGCGACGCGATGTGGTGTTGCCAGGCAAATTCGAGTAGAAGGGAGGGATGCAGATTCTGACTTCGGTAGAGATGGGCGCGGTGGATCGGCGGACGGCAGAGGAGTTTGGCGTGCCGCTGGCGACGCTGATGGAGAACGCGGGCGCAGCGGTGGCGGCGTTTTGTTTGCGGCAGTATGGGGTGGCGGAGCGCGTCGTCGTGCTGTGCGGCAAGGGCAACAATGGAGGCGATGGGTTTGTCGCGGCGCGGGTACTGGCGGCAGCGGGCGTTAGCGTGCGGGTGATTCTGCTGGGGCGGGCCGATGAGGTGAAGGGCGAGGCAGCAGAAGCGCTGCGGCGGTTGCGGGCGGAGTCCGCGGCGGTTGGTGTGCTGGAAGTTGTGGATGAGGCGGGGCTCGCGGGCGTGAGGGGCGTGCTGAAGCTTGCGGAGTTGATTGTGGACGCTGTGGTGGGGACAGGGTTCAAGCCGCCGTTGCGCGGGTTGGCTGCCACGCTGCGGGAGACGATTGCTGGAGTGGATGCGCCGGTGGTGGCGGTGGATCTGCCGAGCGGGTGGGACGCGGACTCGATGGAGCAGAAGGCGGAGGAGGCGTATCGAGCGGATGCGGTAGTGACATTTACGGCGCCGAAGAGGGCGCATGTGTTTGGGCATCTTACGGGTTCAACATTTGGGCCGGTGGTGGTGGCGGAGATTGGATCGCCTGCGGAGGCGGTGGTTTCGGAGGGCGGGCTGAGCTGGGCGGGGGCTTTAAAGGTGATTGCCGAGAGACCGCGGGATGTGAATTCGAACAAGGGAAAGTTTGGACATGTGCTGGTTGTGGGCGGGAGTTATGGCAACGCGGGCGCGCCGGCGATGGCGTCGCTGGCGGCGTTGCGAGCTGGTGCGGGGCTGGTGACGGCGGCGGTTCCGGCTTCGATTGTCGATACGGTGGCGGGTGTGACGCCGGAGTTGATGGTCGTTCCGCTGCGGGAGTCGGGAAGGGTTGGTGCGCTGGAGAAGCCGGATGTCGGATTTGGCACAATTTCAGTTGCAAATTTGGAGAAGGAGAGGCTGGAGCGGATTTTGAAGGGGATTAAAGTGGTCGCGGTGGGGCCTGGGGTTTCGACCGAAGGGGATGCTCCGGAATTTGTTCGCGGATTGGTTGCAGATTGCAAGTTGCCGATGGTGATCGATGCGGATGCGCTGAATGCGTTTGAGGAGCGGGCGGAGCTGCTGCATGGCGAGGGGCGCGTGATGGTGCTGACGCCGCACCCGGGGGAGATGGCGCGGCTGGCGGGGATGACGATCAAGGACGTTGAGGCGGACAGGATCGGACTGGCGCGGCGGTTTGCGATGGAGCATAAGCTGACGCTGGTGCTGAAGGGTTGGAGGACGCTGGTGGCGCATCCGGATGGGCGGGTTGCGGTGAATACGAGCGGGAATCCGGCGATGGCGAAGGGCGGGAGCGGGGATATTCTGACAGGGATTGTGGCGGCGATGCTGGCGCAGTATGGCGAAGACCCGGCGCGGGCGGTGGAGGCGGCGGTGTTTCTGCATGGGTTGGCGGCGGATTTTGCGGCGCGGGCAATCGATGAGCATACCGTTCTTGCTACCGATACGGTTACACATTTGTCGGACGCGTTTCGCTATCGGACGAAGGATGGGGATGGGATGACGTGGATTTGCGGGGTGCATGCGTGAAGACATATCCCAGGGGCTAAAGCCCCCGTTCTCCGCAGCGGTTAATGTCCGGGCTGAAGCCCGGACCTATCTCAGAGACATATTCAGTTATCCAAGACAAATATTCAGAAGGAGCGCAATGAGGGAGCGGCGGTTCAAGACACGGTCGGTTGAGGGGACGCTGGAGTTGGGGGAGCGGATTGCGGAGATGCTGCAGGTTGGGCTCTCACAACAACAGGGCGGGCTGGTGGTGATTCTGCGCGGCGAGGTGGGGGCAGGGAAGACGACGCTGGTGAAGGGGATTGCGGCGGCCCTGGGCGCGGCGGCGGAGGATGAGGTGACGAGTCCGACGTTCACGATTGTGCATGAATATGTGGGGACGAAGGTGCGGCTGTTTCACCTCGATCTGTATCGGCTGGAGACGGAGGAGCAGATCGCGGTGCTGGGGCTGGAGGAGATGGCTGGGTATGAGAATTCGCTGGTGCTGGTGGAGTGGGGCGAGCGGTTCGAGAGCGTGGTGAAGATGGCCGGCGGGGAGATTTACATGGAGCACGGCGAGGGCGAAGAGCGCGGGCTGATTGTGCGGCTGAAGGACTAGGGTGGATGAACCCCTTGCATCCCACCCATCGCGATAGAACCGCGATGAATGGGGCACCCGAGCTTTAGGCGGGATTAGGCGGCGGGGGTGAAGATGGGGCCTTTGGAGCGGCCGGTGTAGCGGTAGATGGCGCACTCTTCGTCGCCGGTAGAGCCGTATTCTTTTTGGCGCGCGATGGCTTCCAGGTCGGCGGCGTGGTCCTCCGGAGTCATGCGGACGTGGTCGAGGAAGAGCTGCGTGAAGGCGGGGTTGCGATCGAGGACGTCGGCGCACTCGGAGTTGACGTAGAGCAGATCGAGCGTGCCGGGCCGCTTGGCGAACTGGGTCTCGATGCGGCGGAGGAGTTGCTTGAGCACCGGCGCTTCGAAGGGGTGGAAGAGGAAGAGGAGTGTGGGCGTGGCGGGGAAGTCGAAGTCGAGCGCGTCCTGCTCGAGGACCTCGATGGGGGCGAGGCGCGGGGCGGTGAAGTCGGCCTCGTGAGTGCCGATCCAGTGGGCTACGTTGTGGCGGGCGATGGCGGTCATGTCGGGATTGAGTTCGATGCCGATGACTTTGCGGAAGCGGTATTCGCTGGCGACGAGCAGGCCGCGGCCCTTGCCGGCGCCGATGTCAATGAAGGTGTAGCTGGAGATGGGGTGGGGCGGGATAGTCTCGCGCCACTGGTCGATGAGGGTGTGCAGGATGCTGGGGGCGACGCCGTAGTAGGCGGTGACGTGCTCGTCGTTGGCGTGACCGGTGACGAGGTGTTTGGCGGGGACGAGGCCGCTGGTGTCGACGCCGTGCATCTGGTCGAAGGGATGGATGGGGAAGGTGGTGAGCTTGAGCAGGTCGCGGGGGCGGATGGGCGGAGGAACCAGGCTAGGTTTTGGCGGGGCGGGTTTGGATCTGGATGAGGGCATGCTTGGGCTTACTCGATGTTAGATGATTGCCGAGGCGCGCGCGGCCTTCGGGGGAGATGCGTCCGGGGTTCCAGGCGGGCTCGCGGACGAGGTCGACCTGGGTGCGGCTGATGGTCTCGAAGGCGGCGAGGCGGTTCTGGATCTGGGCGATGAGCGGAGTGTCTTCGGGGTCGACGATGGAGGAGAGAGTGAGTGAGACTTGGACGCGGTGACGGGGAGGGACGCCGGGGATGCCGGCGCCGGGGGCATCGGGGTCGGGCGCGATGGCGATGGAGTGCACGAGGCCGAGGTCGACGATGTTGAGTGGGATCTCGGGGTCGTAGCAATCGCGCAGGGCGGCGAGGATGTCGGCTTCGGTGAGTGGGGCGGGATGGGTTGACCGAGGCATGGGGGCAGGTTTGAGGATATCTTTACTGAGGGCGCCTGAGCCGCAGCGCTGTCCGGTTGGAGCCTAATAGTGGGGGCATTCTGGCCGCGATTGAGGCTTGGAATTGGTGTCGGCATAGTGTACCCCCCCCGGGTATCGATCCGTGCATAATCTTACAAACAAACCACTTACGGCCCATTGAATTTGCAGGATCTTGAAAACAANNCTGGTGGATTCTGTCTCTACCTGAGTTTAATTATACGCCCGTGTGTCAAGCGGCGAGGTTCCGGGGCTGGTCGAAGAGAGGGTGGTGGGCCGGTTTACATCCCACCCTTCTCACCCCAACCAGCAAGCTGGCCGGGGGCCCCGTTCGCAAAAACGCGAAGGATGGGGCACCCGAGGTTCGAGGTTGGTGAAGGATAGGCCACCCGCCCTGTTCGAGATTCAGACGCCAGGAGTGCGGGCGGATTGGACGTCGAGGTGGCCGACGGTCAGGCGGTCGATGTGGAGGTCCTTGACACGGGCTTTACCGATGGCGAGTTTGCGGATGGCGAGGGTTCCGATTGCGAGTGCGCCGATGGCAAAGGCTCCGAGGGCCAGGGCTCCGAAGGCGATCGCTCCGACCTTGAGGGTGCCGACCTGGGCTGCGCCGGTTTTGGAGGAGAGGGTGGTTTGGTGGGTTGGCATGGGCAGAATTGTATGCCCATTTTGGGAATGGATGATGTTGTAATCGTGAAATAAATGTGTATAGCGTAGCGTTGCGGTATACGATAGTTTCGTGATCAAGAGTTTCCGGCATAAGGGCATTCAGAAGTTCTTTGAGACGGGATCGAAGGTGAGGATTCAGCCGAGCCACGCCGTGAAGTTGAAACGGCAGCTCGCGTTTCTGAATACTTCCAAGAGGCCGGAGGCGATGGATATCGGAGGTTGGCAGTGGCACCCGCTCAAGGGAGCGCTATCTGGACACTGGGCCGGTCAGCGTTAACGGAAATCGGCGACTTACGTTCAGCTTCGAGGGAGAAGACGCGATTTTGGTCGACTATCGGGATTACCACTAGGAGGACACGATGCAGATGTATGACCCAGCCCATCCGGGCGAGATATTGGCGGAGCTTATGGGCGACCGCACTGTAACGGAGGTTGCGAAGCACCTCAGGGTGACTCGGGCTGCGCTGTCGCGGTTGTTGAACGGTAGATCGGGGGTGTCGGCGGAGATGGCGCTGCGGCTTTCGGAAGTATTTGGCGTCGATGCCGAACACTGGTTGCGGTTGCAGGCACAGCGGGATCTGTGGGTCGCTTCGCGGAAGAGGCGAGCTAAGTTAAAGCGACTGGAGTTTAAGAAGGCTGGGTAAGACTCGCCGGTCGACTGGCGAAACGGTGGATCATAGCCATCGTTAGGAGAAAGCCATGCCGATGTTTAACCCGCCGTACCCTGGAATGTTGATTGCGGACCTTTTGGAGAGCGGCGGTTTGAAGGTGAAGTCCGTGTCGGCGCTGGCGAGGCATCTGGGCGTCACGCGGGCGAAGATGTCGCGGGTGATTAAGGGCAAGATTGCGGTTTCGGCGGATTTGGCCTTGCTGCTACAGGATGCGGTCGGGGTGAAGGCCGATCTGTGGCTGCGGCTGCAGGCAAAGCGGGATCTTTGGGTGGCTTCGCGGAAGAGGCGGAAGAAGATTAAGAGACTGGTGGTGGACCAGCCGGTTTAGAGGCGGTTCGAAAAACAAGTCATTCCGCGCTGTGCGCTCCATTCCGGCCTTCGGCAGAGCGGTAGCCGCTGGCGCGGCGGCTGGTTTTTGGCACGCGTGAACGCGTGCCCTTCCGGTCCCGGTGTTTTGGGAAGGGCGTGGCTATTCAAATCCATGCTGGAGCTGGCTTTACGAACCAGATTTTCGCGCTCCGACGTGGCATCGTCAAAGGTGGATGGCTTCCGACAAGCCGACTTCACAGGACTGATTTGGCCTCCGGTGACAACAACGGAGATCTGTCTCAGATTGAAATCTCCGTATAGCCGGCAGTCTCAGGAGCGAAAGCCTGTTTTGCGGTGTCTAATTGTTCTATGAGCAAGCTGAATCGCTGGATTGTGAAGGCTTCAGTATTCGCGCTTTCGTTTTTGTCGGCGTTCTCCCAAGGCACGTGGGGGCAGGCTCAGGAGGTGTCGGCCAAAACTCCCGAACTCTATTTTTATACTCGTCCTTCAAAGCAGCTCTTTTTGTTGGGCGAGCCCGTAGTAATTGGGCTCCAGCTCTATAGTCGGTCGGAACAACCGATTTTGGTCAGTCGCCTGCAAGGTGCTGAGTTTGTGAGTTTCAAAGTAACCGGTCCTGACGGCAACGAAGTGCCTTGGCTGGGCGAAACGCCAGCCGGTACCAAGAGATACTCACCCTCTGATTTCACTGTGCTCGGGCAATATAAGGCAATTTCTGCGAACAGAATCATTTCGCTGAAAGATGGGACAGGGTTTGCCTTCAACAAACCTGGTCAATACTCGCTGACCGCCGAATTTTCTATGGGCTCCCCAGAAACTCTCGCTCCGTTTGAAGTCCAGGCGAAGTCTCCGATGGGCTCCTTTTCGGCAAAACTGGCGTTTTGCATAGAAGCATGCATTATCGAACCTATTCAGGTGCGCAACAATGCCCCGCAATCAGCTCTTGACGCTGTTCGCGTGTTCTACACCTACATCACCAGATACCAGCAGCTCGGGATTCCCTACGGCCGCGCACGAAGAGCCCTTTGGCCGCTCATGAGCAAACGACTTGCCCAGGAACTCGAGGGCCTCGGCGCATGTGACAAAGATTATTACCGGCGCTATGGAGAGATTCTTCGCACCAACACGTACAAACCCGCAACCCCTTGGTTGGAGGAGGGTTTGTTCACGGGGCCAAATGATGCAGCAACTCCATCCACGTTTCGTATTCTCGGCAGCAGGTCTCTCGGAGAAAAGCCGCGTCGACGTTCTGATTGCTTTCAAAGAGGACTGGGGTGACTCTGAGGGCGATGTAACTGCGATTCTGGAGAATAACCGGTGGGTCATCGATGATTACGTAGCGATGTACGAAAACGACGAACTACGTCGTCTGTCTGCAGGGTATTCGGAGTGCAGAAATGGTCGATGGGTTGGAGAAACACCTTACTGAAAAGGTCGTCGCAAGTCTTGACAAGCGTTTTCGGGCGTATCACCCGCGATCCGGAGGTTGCTCTTAATCGATGGTTTCAGGGCTACCCGATCTTCCGAGGAGTCAGTCCTTATAAACGCCGTTATGTTTAGCTGGCGTCTCGCCATCGCGAGATTCCGCACTATCGCGATCTTTATGCGCCGAGTTCGGTGCGGATGGCGTTGGCTATGGTGGTGGCGTGGTGGTGCATGAGGGTTTCGGATTCGGCTTCGATCATGACGCGGGCGAGGGCTTCGGTGCCGGAGTAGCGGATGACTACGCGGCCGGAGTCGGCGAGGGCTAGTTCGGCGGCGGCGATGGCGGCGGCGACGGTGGGGATCTGGTCGAGCGGACGCTTTTCGCGGACGTGCACGTTGACGATGATCTGCGGGAAGGTCTTGAGGTCGGCGGTGAGCTGGGCCAGGGTCTGGCCGCTGCGGTGGACGATATCGAGCAGCAGCAGCGCGGTGAGCAGGCCGTCACCGGTGGTGCTGCGGCCGGTGAAGATGATGTGGCCGGACTGTTCGCCGCCGAGAGCCGCGCCGGTGGAGAGCATCTGTTCGAGGACGTACTTGTCGCCGACGGGGGCGCGGAGCATTGTGATCTGCGAACGCTTGAGTGCGGCCTCGAGGCCCATGTTCGACATAGTGGTGGCGACGACGGTGGAGTTGGTGAGCAGGCCGCGGGCGGCGAGATCGCGGGCGGCGAGCAGGAGGACCGCGTCGCCGTTGACTACGGCGCCATGCTCGTCGGCGAAGAGGGCGCGGTCGGCGTCGCCGTCGAAGGTGATGCCCATGGAGGCTTTGTGTTTGACGACCTCGGCGGCCACTACTGCGGGGTGGAGGGCGCCGCAGTTCTCGTTGATGTTGCGCCCGTTGGGGCTGGCGTGAGTGAGAAGGATCTCGCCGCCGCCATTGGAGGTGAGTTCGGCGAAGAGCTGGGGCGCGAGGGCGCTGGCCGCTCCGTTGGCGCAGTCGACGACGATGGTGCGGCCTTCGAGGGAGAGGTTGGGGACGGCGGCGAGGAGGAAGCGGATGTACTCGGGGCGGTCGGCTTCGTTCACGGGAGGCGGCACAAGAACAGAAGCAGGTCCCTCCCCCTTCTCTCCGCTCAGGGTGCGGGATGACAAGGGAGCGGATTCGAGGTGGCGGAAGATTTCGGCTTCGATGGCGAGTTCGGTGGAGTCGGGGAGCTTGTAGCCGTCGGGGCCGAAGAGCTTGATGCCGTTGTCCTGCCAGGGATTGTGGGAGGCGGAGATGACGATGCCCGCGGCGAAATTGTGCGCGCGGGCGAGGAAGGCGACGGCGGGGGTGGTGATGACGCCAGCGCTCTCGACGGTGGCGCCGCCGGTGGTGAGGCCCGCGGTAAGGGCGGCGGCGATCGAGTCGGAGGACTCGCGCGTGTCCTGGCCGATGAGGACGCGGGGTGCGTTGCCGAGGTGGTGGGCCAGGGCGAGGCCGACGGCGTGGATGGTGGCGGGGTCGAGTGGGGACTGGCCGGCGACGCCGCGAATGCCGTCGGTGCCGAAGAGCTTCTTCATCAAATGATTCTCCCTACCTATTATCAGGCGTTTTGCGGGCTCGCAGAGTTTCTTCGGGTTGATCTTGTCTATTCCTCCCGGGAACTGCACCATGGGATGGCGACTTGCAGCGTTGTGGTTGACTGCGTCGACGAGACTCGATGACGATTGGATCAGGCTTGAATCGTTCTTATTTCATGAATCGGCGCAATTTTCTCAAAGGCGGTACGGCGGTGGGCGCTCTCTCGTTGAGTGGCGCGTCCCTGTGGCCCAGCTTCGCGGCGGCGCAGGCTGCGGCGGTCGATGGTGTGCCAAAGGGTCTCGTCGCGGAGACCTTTGTGCCGCTGGCCGGCTTGTTGCTGCCTCCGGGCGCGTGGCGTCCCTACCCCAAGGCCGGCGAGCAGGCGTGGAGTGCGGTTCCGCAGCAGGTCCGGGAGGCGATTGTCGCCAGTGCGGACAAGGTCAATTCGAGCCCGTGGCCCGAGATGCTCGCAACCGACGAGCTTGAGTTCAAGCGCAACGGCAACCGTACGCGGTTTGAAGCCATCAGCTTTGGGCGTCGCGCACGGCTTGGCGATCTGGTTCTGGCCGAGTGCATCGCCAACCGCGGCAAGTATCTTGACCAGATTGCGAATGGCGTCTGGTTGATCTGCGAAGAGAGCTTCTGGGGAGTGCCTGCGCATCTCGGAGCACAGAAGGCGGGGGTTGGTCTTGCGGACGAGGCCGAGCCGATTATTGAGCTGTTTGGTGCGGAAACGTCCGCGACGCTTGGCTGGGTCGTTTATCTGCTCGAGCGGCAGCTCAATACGGTCTCGCCGCGCATTGTGGAGCGCGTCCGCCTGGAGGCGAAGCGCCGCATCCTCGACCCTTATTACAGCCGCAACGACTTCGGCTGGACGGGCCTCAGCGGCAAGAGTCACCACCTGAACAACTGGAATCCGTGGATCAACTCGAACGTGTTGACGGCGAATCTTCTGCTTGAGAAGGACGCGGAGCGGCGGCAGGCGGTGGTGCAGAAGGTGTGCCGCAGCGTGGATGAGTTTCTCGGCGACTACTCGCCCGATGCGGGGTGCGAAGAGGGGCCGGGCTACTGGGGACGCTCAGCCGCGTCGTTCTTTGACTGCTGCTGGACGCTGGTCAGTTCGCACGCGGGCAGGGGCGATGCTGCGCTCAAACATCCATTCACGCGAGCGATGGGTCACTACATCTGCAACGTCCACATCGCGACGAACTATTACGTGAATTACGGTGATGCGCATCCGCACGACGTGCCATCGCCGGACCTTACGTATCGCTTTGGCCGTGCCACGGGAGATGAGATGCTTGCGCAGTTCGGCGCCTTCGACGCGAAGGTGCACGGCACTTCGTCCAGTGGCAGCGCGCTGAGTGCGGCCATCGTCGCCGACCGCGGCGGGGTTGCGTCGCTCTCTCGCTCGCTTGCGAGAGTCATGGTGGCTGCGGAGATTTCGACTGCGCCCGCTCACGACGCTCTTCCGCGCGATGCTTGGTACCCGCATCTTGGCCTGATGACGGCGCGACAGAAGGACGGCTCTGCCGATGGCTTCTACATCGCGTCGCAGGCGGCGAGCAACGGTCGCAGTCACGGCCACAATGATTCGGGCAGCTTCATCATCTTCCACGACGGCGAGCCGGTGTTTATCGACGTGGGACCGGAGGCCTACACTGCGACTACTTTCAGCAAGGACCGCTACACGCTATGGCCGATGCAGTCCGCATTCCATAATCTGCCAACCATCGGCGGCGTGATGCAGCACGACGGCGAACCCTATCGCGCGGGGGAGTTGAAGTACGCAAGCGGCGATGCGGAGGTCAGCTTCCGAGCGAACCTCGCGCCAGCGTATCCCAAGGAGGCCGGCGCACAGCGGTGGACGCGGACGCTGAAGCTCGATCGCGCGCGGGGCGTGGTGAGGATCTCAGAAGACTTTGTTCTGGAGAAGTCTGTCGAGGTCATGCTCTCGCTGATGACGGCGGTCGAACCTATCGTGCAGCGGGGTGGCGTCAGGATCGGCATGACGCTGCTTGTCTTCGACCAGAGTCAGTTGAAAGCGACCGTCGAGAGAATCGTCATCACCGATGAGGCGATGAAGCATTCCTGGAATGAGGCGGTCTATCGACTCAAACTCAGATCCTCGGCCCCAGTGGTCAAGGGAGTTTGGGAGTTGGAGCTCCGCCCAGCCTGATCCTTCGCGGGGGCGTGATTATTCGGTGGTTAGCTGGCGGTACTCGAAGAACATGCGCATGCGCCAGCGGAGAATCATGCCAAATGCGAGGACGAAGAAGAGCGCGCCTGTCTGCTCGATGTTGACGAACCTGTCGATGTAGGTGCGAGCAAGAATGCGGATCACGGCAAGCACGACCACGACAAGGAAGAAGGTGTTGGAGCGCTGCATCATGATGGCTTCGCCGTCGCGCACCAGGCGGGAGGTGCGGAGCAATGGATAGGCGAGTGCGGTGGCCCCGAGCAGGAACGCACAGGCTGCCCATTGCCACGGGATGCGGAAAGGCGGGGCCAGGAACATGCAGAATCCGGTGGCCATGCCCATTGGGGGGATGAGGATTTTCTTGATGGTGACGGCGGTGCGGCCTTCTCGTACGCGCCAGGCCATGACGACGGCTGCACCGACGACCGAACTCAGGACCGACATTTCTTTTAGAGACAACATGACATTTCTCGCAGGGTGTTCGGCGCAAGGCCGAGGAAGAGGTTGAGACACGCTCTCTCCATTATGCCGGTTTGCGCGGGGTCTTGGCTGGCGTCGGCTCCGGCTGTCAGTGGGAGTCGACGGACTTGACTTCGGCGATGAGGGAGCCTTGCGCGAGCCGGGCGCGGATGGGGTCGCCGGTTTGGACCGTGGCGGCTTTGCGCAGGAGTTGGCCGTTGGCGGCGTAGACGAGCGCGTAGCCGCGGTTGAGGACGGCGAGCGGCGACAGGGCGTGCAGGCGGGCGGAGGCGTGGTCGAGCCGCGTGGTGCGAGTTGCGACGGTGGTGAGCGCGAGGCGGCTGAGAGATTGCTGGGCGCGCTCGAGGCGGCGGCGGGCGAGGGCGAGGCGGACGGATGGATTCTGGCGATCCAGTCGCAGGGAGAGGGCGGCGATGCGGTTGGCGGGGGTGCGCAGACGGCGATTGGTGGCGGATTCGAGGCGGTGGCGGAGGTCGTCGAGGCGCTGACCGCGGCGGCCGATGAGAGTTTGTAACCGATTCTGGATCTGGCCGATGGAGAGGGCGGTGAAGCGCTGGCGCGCGAGGATGACCTGGTAACGGATAGCGCGGCGGACGCGGGCGTCGAGGGCCTGGACGCGCTCCTCGATGCGGTGCTGGGCGGCGGTGATGAGTTCGGCGGCGGCGGANNTCGTCGTTGAATCCGGCGAGGTCTTCGATGGATCCGCCGCCGCGAGCGATGAGGATGAGGTCGACTTCGTTCGGATGCGTGTTGGGCTGGCGCCGATTAAACCAGCGAATGCCGGCGATGACGGAGGCGGCGCATCCGGGGCCCTGCACGGTGGCGGGATAAACGAGCAGGTTGAGGCGTGCGTGGCGGCGGCGGGTGACTTTGATGATGTCGTGGAGGACGGCGCCGCCGGTGGAGGTGATGACGCCTATCGAGCGCGGGAATGCGGGTAGGGGGCGCTTGCGGTCGGTGTCGAAGAGGCCTTCGGCGAGCAGGCGAGCTTTGAGTTGTTCGAAGGCGAGTTGGAGGGCGCCGGCGCCGCGGGGTTCGAGGGTTTCGGCGATGAGTTGTAGCTGGCCGCGCGACTCGTAGATGGAGATGCGTCCGCGCGCGAGGATGGCGAGGCCGTCCTGCGGGCGGAAGCGGAGGAGGCGGGCCTGACTGCGGAAGAGGACTACGGGGAGTTGGGCTTCGCCATCCTTGAGCGTGAAATAGATGTGGCCGGAGGGCGCGGTGTGGCAGTTCGAGATTTCGCCTTCGACCCAGATGTCCTGGTATTCCCGCTCGACCTGTTGGCGGATGCCGGTGACGAGGTCGCGGACGGTCCAGACGCGGCGCTCGGTGGGGGCGGAAGGGAATGTCCCCACGATAGCCTCGCCCTTCGACGAGCTCAGGGCTCGGCGATCATGGGGCACCCCTGCGGCGGAAGCGGAGCGGCGTCGCGGTTTGGTGGGGGTGGTGTCCGCCGAGGACGGGGTCTGGGTGGTCTTGCGCCTGGTGCGGGTGGTTGGGCGCGGGGGCGTTTCGCTGGAGTCGGTCGGTGGCGCGGCAAAGAGCAGACCCATCTGGGGATCGCCGGAGGGGGATTCGGGAGAGCGGGGTTCGGCGGCGTCGGACTCAGTTGGCTGGGTTGGGCGCGGCTGTCGCGAGGGCTTGGACTTCAGCCAGAGGTCGGCCAGCGTCTGCGGGCTGGAATGTTCGTCGCGCTCGGCCATATCGCACGAGTCTACGGCATTTTCAGAGGGGGTGTAATGTTGGGCGCTGCGGTCTAGCGGTAGAGGTGGTGGGCCTGGATGTACGCTGCAACGGCGAGGGGAAGCAGGCCGGGGCATGGGTCGCCAGCGCGGAGGCGGCGGCGAAGTTCGGTGGCGGAGACATCCTCGTGGACCGTGGTGAGGAGGTGGATGCGGGTGCGCTGGGCGGGGGTGAGGGCAAGTGGCGCGAGCCGGGCTTCGGTGAGCGGGAATTCGGGACGGCTGACGACGATCCACTCGGCGAGGGCGAGCAGGCGGTCGGGTGAACGCCAGCTGCGGATGGTGAGGAAGCTGTCCGCGCCGGCAATCGCAAAGAGGTCCGCCTGGGGTGTGGCTCGCCCAAGTTCGGCAAGAGTGTCGACGGTGTAGTTGGGGGCACCGTCGGGGCGCGGGGTGTCGAGGGTGGAGACGGCGAAGCGGGGATCGGCCGGACTGCCGGTTGCTCCAGGTGCGAGGGCGAGGGCAGTCATTTCGAGGCGGTCGGCGAAGGAGGCAATGGCGCCGTCGGACTTGAGGGGTTGGTGGCCGACCGGGGCGAAGAGAACACGGTCAAGCGCGAATGCATCTGCCGCCGCCGCGGCCAGGCGCAGGTGGCCGCGATGAATGGGGTCGAATGTGCCGCCGAACAGGGCTACACGCATTCTCACCATGCTAGAGCATTTCTCGATGAGGAGATGAGGAGGAAAACGGGTAAGTTGGTGGGCCGCAGGTGGTTTGCGGGCGCTCCACCCTTCCAGGACGACATTCTGAAAGGGTGGGGTGAATCGAACTTGCAGAGCCGGTTAGCGCAGGCGGTAGACGAGGCCGGTGCTTAGGGTGACCATATAGTTGCTCGGGTTGGGGCCGGAGCCGGTCGTGTAATTGGCAAGGGAGCCGGCTGATGCTTCCACGACGCGCCAGTCGAGGTTGTGGCCGATCTTACGATCAAAGCCGAGGCTGAACTGATAGATGAAGTTGTTGCTGTAGTGGGCTGCGAACGGGACCCTGGTGTGACCGATGCCAAACCCGCCCTGAATGTACGGGCTGGTACCCATGAACTGGTTCTTGGTGGCGAGGCGCAGGCTGAACAGGCCATCCTGGCGGTCGAGCTGGGACCCATACTCGGAGAGGCGGAGGGTTTCTCCGCGTCCGTCGATGCCTACGAGGAAGGGGCCGGTCTTAAGCGCGCCGAGCTTGGGAAGGTGGGTAACGTTGTAGTAAATGCCGTAGCCGGGTCCGTAGAGCCAGGGACGGTCCACGTTGCCGTGAACGCCAGGATTTGCGTAGATCCCATCCTGGGTAAACTGCTGAGCATTGAACGTGACATAGGCGCCCAATTGGGCGTGGGCAGCGGATGCGAGAGCAATGGTCAGGGCTGGAACTAGGGCAAGAGCTATGGATCGCAGTTTCATTGGTGTTCCCTTTTGCGAGGAGTTTTAGCGCACCGATGAGCATATAGAAGTAGGAGGGCAATGTCAGCAAATAATTTCTATAGCGGAAACATTTCGATGGCGGAAACCGGAGATTGACCGGCGCTCCGGCGCGACACTTTTCGAAGCTGAAGGCCGGGAACCCTTAGAAGCGGAAGACGAGGCCGGAGCTGAAGTTGAGCAGGGTGGACGAGGGTATTGCGATGTTGCCGCCAGCGCCAACGGTTGCGCTGCTGACGGTGGTGAGGGAGCCGTAGCCGATCTCGATGACGCGAAAGTCCACGTGGCGCGCCAGTGTGTAATCGATGCCTCCGAAGACGGCGTAATTCACCTTGCCGACGTGGACCGTGCTGGCCGGAGCCTTGGTGCTGCCCTCGCCGATCGAGGCCTGGATATAGGGCTTGAATGGGCGGCTGAAGGGGCTTCCGGAGACGCGGACGCCCACGAGGAAGTTCTTGAGCATGGCGTTGTTCGCGTGCTGGTCGGAGAAGCGCATGTCGAAGCCGGCGTTGAGCTTACCGGAGTGGTAGAAATCGTAGTAGCCGCCGAGGTCGTAGCCGTAGAAGACCTGGGAGGTGGAGTTCTGGCCGAGGAAGGCGAAAGGGCCGGAGTCCACGACGGTATTGCTGACTCGGGTGGCGATGGGGTTGAAATAGAGGCCGACGTTACCCTGACTTTGGGCGTGGGCCGCGACGGTCGTCAGAGCGAGAAAGACGACAGTGGCAAGGTACCGAAGCTTCATTAGTGATCCTCAAAGAAAAACGTGACGCTGACACCGCCCTCAACAGGAGCGCAGATACAAGTCTATAGAAAGATTCGACTGGATGAGCGGCATCGCCGAGAATCGGGCTTGCGGGGCGAAATCAGTGTGCTATCGGGCGCGACCGCGGGCGTTGGGCCGGGGGGGCGCGTAGGCGGGCTTCAGTTTGACTGGGGTTGCCGGTTTGGGTTCGGCGACGCCGATGGGCCGGTGGGCGGCGACTAACTCGGCGATGGCGAACTTGAGCGGCTCGATGCCTTCGCCGGAGACGGCGGAGATGGCATAGAAAGGGAGCTTGCGGCGCTTGGCGAAGGCGGCGAGCTTCTTGAGCTTGTCTGGATTGGCGACGTCTGTCTTCGCGGCGACGACGATGGTGGGCTTGGCCGCGAGGGCGGGGTCGAAGGACTTGAGTTCGGCGGTGATGACTTTGAAGTCGGCGACGGGGTCGGGACGGCCAGGCGAGTCGGAGACATCGACGAGATGGACGATGACCGAGGTGCGCTCGATGTGTTTGAGGAACTGGATGCCCAGGCCGTGGCCGAGGTGTGCGCCTTCGATGAGGCCGGGCAGGTCGGCTACGGTGAAGGAGAGCTCGTGGGGAAAGTCGCCGACCTGGACGACGCCGAGATTCGGTTCGAGTGTGGTGAAGGCGTAGTTGGCGACTTTGGGTTTGGCGGCAGAGATGCGGGAGATCAATGTCGACTTGCCCACGTTCGGATAGCCGACGAGGCCAGCGTCAGCTAGCAGACGAAGTTCAAGGCGGTAGTTGCGCTCTTCTCCTGCACGGCCGAGTTCGTGCTCGCGAGGAGCCTGGTGGGTGCTGGTGGCGAAGTGCTGGTTGCCGCGTCCTCCGCGGCCTCCGCGAGCGATGACGATGGTTTCGTCGGGGCGGGTGAAGTCGTGAATGAGTTCGCCGGTGGCGTCGTCGAAGAGCAGGGTTCCGACGGGAACCTTGAGGGTGGTGACCTCGCCGGCCTGGCCTGAACAGTTCGATCCGAGGCCGTGCCCACCGCGCTCGGCCTTGTGCTCCGGATTGAAGCGGAAGTGGACGAGGGTGTTGTGGGAGAGCGAGGAGGACATGAGCACGTCGCCGCCATGACCACCGTCACCACCGGACGGACCTCCACGGGGAACGAACTTCTCGCGCCGGAAGGCCATGCAGCCGTTGCCACCATCTCCGGCCTTGACGCGAATTCGAGCTTCATCAATAAACATTTTTCACTTCCCAGTGTAGCGGAAGCGGGATAGGCTATTCGCATACATTGAAGCTGCGGCGTCGTTTCGAGTGGGATTTACCCGCGAGGAACGCTTTTTAACTTGATTTTGTTGGCTTAGATTCTTAACTCTCCTTTGATCCGGAACTGCGAGTATGGGACGCGAAACCAAGAGACTAAACGATACGGAAACTTGATTCCCTGGCAGGTTGTGCGCCGATTAGAACGCGCCTGACAACATCGGAGTTTGCAACGTACGGTTCGAAACTTTTAGGAGACCAGAATGCTGAAGATGCTGACGACGAAGATCAAAATGATGGCGCTTTGTATCGCGCTCCTTGTGACGGGCACTGCGCTGCTTGCGCAATCGACGACCCAGGGCGCGATCGGCGGGACGGTGTTTGATTCGACTGGTGCGGTAATTCCGAACGCGAAGATAATGATCCGCAATGACGCGACCAACTCGGAGGCCGCCCTGGTGACGGATGCGAGCGGCAACTTCGAGGCCCCGCTGGTCGAGCCGGGCACCTATACGGTGACGATCACGATGCCAGGGTTTGAAAAATATCTCGCGGACAAGGTGACCGTGCAGGTTGGCCAGGCGACGACGCTGTTGCCGCACCTTACCACTGGCTCAGAAAGCACGACGGTGGAGGTGACGGCGCAGCCGCCGGTTTTGAATCTCGATTCCCCTGACTTTTCCTCGAACATCAACACGCGCGCGATCGAAGAGGTTCCGATCAACAATCGCCGCTGGTCCGCATTGGCGCTGTCGACGCCGGGTGTGGTGAGCGACGGGGCCGGGTTTGGTCTGGTGAGCGTGCGCGGCATGAGCACGATTCTGAACAACGTCGAAGTCGACGGCGCGGACGACAACCAGGCGTATTACTCCGAGGAGCGTGGGCGATCGCGCGAGGCGTATTCGACATCGGCGAATGCGGTGCGCGAGTTCCAGATGAACACCGGCGTATATGCGGCGGAGTTCGGCCGGGCGGCGGGCGGCGTGATCAATTCGGTGACCAAGAGCGGCACCAACCAACTGCATGGCGAGCTCTATTTCTTCGATCGTGAGAGCAACTGGAACGCTTACAACAACTACACGACGAACACGGTGGCGGTGTATGCCAATGGCGGGACGATTCCGTCGAGCTTTCTCTTCCCGCACTTCAAGCCGGAGGACCTGCGCAAGATCTACGGCTTTACCGCAGGCGGAGCGTTGATCAAGGACAAGCTGTTCTGGATTTATACGTATGACCAGCAGACACACATCAATCCGGGCGTTGCGAAGGCGAGCAATCCGTCGAACTTCTTCGCCCAGCCGGCGGCGACGACGACCGGAACCTGCAACCTGGCCACGGGTTATCTCTCCGGCGACAGCGTTGCAATTGACCAACAGGCCTGCACGTTGGCCGCGCGCGAGGGTTTGAGCTCCTACGCGGCCGGAGCGGCGGCGTACTCGACCGGGCTGGCGAGCTTCCTGCCAGACCTGGGCCGGGTTTCGCGCTCGGGCTACCAGGAGATCAACACGCCGAAGGTGGATTATCAGCTTAACTCCAAGGAGCACATAAGTGCGCTGTTTCATCGGCTGCGCTGGGATGCGCCGGGCGATGTGCAGACGTCGACCAGCAATGCGTATGCGATCGACTCCTGGGGCACCGACTTTGTGAAGCTCGACTATGGTGTGACCAAGCTGACCAGCCTGATTACGCCCACGGTCAGCAATGAAATTCTGTACCAGTATGGCCGCGAGTTGAACGATGAAGGGCAACAGCCGCTGAGCGACTACACAAAGGCCAATCTGGCGGGTAGCGGAACCTCCGCGGGCAACTACACCGAGGTCTCGCTTGTCTCCGGCACGGGCTTTATTCTCGGCTCGCCCTACTACTCTTATCGGAAGGCCCTTCCCGACGAGCGTAAGTGGCAGGTGGAAGACACGCTCTACTACAGCCACGGTAACCATACCTTCAAGTTCGGTGTCGACCTGCTGCATAACAACGACCAGCTGAACAACACGTTCGAGAGCAATGGCGTGTACACCTACGGATTCATCGGGAACTATCTGGCCGATATCGCCTCCAAGGGCAAGACTTCAACCTGCAACAGCGCGCAGTCTCCAACGGCAACAGCGCCTGTTACGCCTCCTGCGACCCCACCGGCATCGGCGAATGCGGTTGGCACCTATCAGTGCTACACGCAGTTCCAGCAGGGCTTTGGCAACCCGGTTTTCGGCATCAACACCTTCGACTGGGCCGTGTTTGCGCAGGACAACTGGAAGGTCACTCCTCAACTGACCATCGAGATGGGCGTGCGGTACGACTATGAAGCTGTCCCGATGCCGATTATTCCGAATGCAGCGGTCCCGCAGACGTCGAACCACCCGAGCGACAAGAACAACGTCGGCCCTCGTCTCGGCTTCTCCTACGACCTGTTTGGAAACGGCAAGACCGTGGTCCGCGGCGGCTACGGCATGTACTTTGGTCGTCTGACCAATGGCGTTCTATTGAATGCGCTGCTGAACTCGGGGAGCGCGAACGGACAGTATACGTCGAACTTCTTCGCGACGGCGGGCTCGACGGTTTCTCCGACTCTGCCAAACATTTATGCTGCGACCAACGTGTCTCCGGTCTCGCCCGCGGTGGAGTACCTGGACCCGCACCTGCAGGATCCGATGGTCCACGAGTTCGACCTGGTGGCGCAGCAGGAAGTTGGCAAGGGGACGGTGGTCTCTCTGAGTTATATCGGTGCGCTTGGGCGCGAGTTGACCAACTTCCTCAACACCAACCTCGATCCGAGCACGAAGACGACGACCACGGTTACGATATCGGATCCCAACGGGACGGGACCGCTGCCAAATGGGGCGTCCTTTGCGGTGCCGACTTACACGCATTACATCAACACGAGCTACCAGGCGATCACAGACGTGATCAGCAATATCAATTCGAACTACAACGCGTTTGTGGTCGAGGTCCAGAACCGTTCTCTGAAGATGATCCAGTTTGATGCGCATTACACGTGGTCGCATGCGCTGGATTACAACCAGAATGCAACTACGACAACGTCGACGACGAACTGGCTCGATCCGTATGCGAACGCGCTGACAAACTATGGGAACTCGAGTTTCAACATCCCCGATCGTTTTGTGGCGTATGGGTTGTTCAATGCTCCGAATATTGCGAAGGAAGGAAGCTGGGCGAGCTACCTGGTCAACGGATGGTGTCTGAACGACAGCTTCTCAATGAGCAGCGGGTTGCCCTTCTCGCTGACCCTTCCCAGTTCCAAGCTCTCGACCACTGCGATCTCTACCGGCTGGAATGGGACGAACTACACCTCTTACATTCCGGTGGTCGGCCGCAATACGTACAAGTATCCGCGGCATATAGTGGACGATGTGCGTCTTGAGAAGGACGTGGCGATTCAGGAGAAGTATCACCTGAAGCTGTTGTTGAACGTCTTCAACGTGGCCAACCATCAGAACATCGACGGTCTTACCACGCAGGGATACACCGTTGGCAGCGGCGCGGGTACCGCAACGTTGACCTACTCGCCCGGGTTCCACGCGATCACGAGCACGAACAATAGCGGCTTCTTGTTTACGCCGCGCAACGTTGAGATTGGTGCGAGGTTCACTTTCTAATCGACAGCAGCACTCCTGGGGCGGCGGCTTCGGCTGCCGCCCTTTTTCTTTTGGGTGCGGTTTTGTGAGAGGTGCAAAGGTCCCCGGCTTGGCTGGCGGGCTTCCCATATTGGGAAAAGTCGGTTAGTCTTCGGCTGGTTCCACGGGTCGTTTCAAGCTGCAACGAAATGGCGGCGTGGAGTTGGACCTGCTCTTCCCGGATTGATTTGGGCGGGCAGGGATACGCGTTTCATCTCTCTCCCGCAGGTTGTATCGGAGGGCGCGTGAAGTCGGTCGAGCGACCTTTGGCTGGTTGTCCCGGAACCTCTTCGTGCGGCCCTTGTGTCTTTGAAACGAGGGTCGATGGTTCTGGGGCTCGGTCGCGGTGGGGTGGGGCGGTTCGCGGCTGTGCGGGTGTGGCTGGTCTGGCTGAGTTGCGGCCTAAGTGCGGCGGGCTGGACGCAAGCGATTTGGGCGCAAAGTGGGACGGATGGCGCCATTGGCGGGCGGGTGTTGAGCGCTGCGGGCCGGCCGGTGGCAGGCGCTCTGGTGGTGGTCCAGGGGCTGGAGACGGGGCTTGCGATGCGGGCGCGTTCCGGGTTGCGTGGCGAGTTCCTGGTGGTGCGGCTTCCGGTGGGCGAGTACGTGGTGACGGTGCAGAATGCGGGGGTTGTGTTGACGCTGCCGGGGCCGGTGGATGTGGAATTGGGTGAAGTGACGGAGGTAGAGGTGCGGATGCGGTCGGCTATCTCCGGTTCGGGGAGTGGGCAGTCGAACGCGCCGGGCCGGGTGAGTGGCGTGGGAACGGAATTGACCGGAGCAGATCTGGCGGCGTTGCCTGTAGATGGCGGCGATTGGAGATCGCTGGCGCTGACGGTCTCGGGGGCGAATGGCGCTGCGGGAGGGGATGACGACTCGGGCGACGTGAGCTTTCGCGGGGTAGCGGTGAGCCAGAACAGCACGCGCACCGATGGAGCGAGCGGGGACGAGGGTTTCTCCGGGGCGCGGGTGGGTGCGGGCGTGGCGGAGGATGCGGAGGCAGGTTCGGATGAGGTTGCCGACAGAGTGTCGGGTGTGGGGAGCGGCTCGCGCTCCGTGGCGGACGGGGGCCAGCGTACGGGGTCGTCGTACGCGTTTTCGCAGGCTGCGGTGCGCGAGTTTCGCGTGCAGGGGCAGGGCGATGCGGCGGCGTACGGGTCGGCGCTGTACGGACACGGCGTCGGCGGAGTGGTGACTGCGGTGTCGCGGTCGGGTGGAACGACGCTGCACGGGATGGCGTTCTACACGGTGCGGGATAGTGCGTGGGCCGCGGCGAATCCGTTCTCGGTGGCGTCGACGTATGCGGATGGAGTGGTGACGAGCGCGGTGGTGAAGCCGGAGGATCTGCGGCAGCAGTTTGGGGGGCGAGTGGGTGGGCCGGTGCCTTGGATGAAAGACGACCACGGATTGGCACGGACGGATCAGAGACAAAAGTTTTTTTACTTTTATGCGTTTGATGAGCAGCTGCGAGATTTTCCTGCAATCTCCGCGCCCGGATATGCGGGATTCTATACGTTGACGGCGATGCAGACCGCGTTGCTGGCGAATCGCGGAGTGACTCCGGCGAAGACGAATGCGGCCTTGAATTATCTGGACAGCTTGACGGGAGCCGTGGCGCGACGGGCGGACCAGACGGTGAACTTCGGGCGTCTGGACTGGCAGCGCGGTGGCGGCAGCAGAGTGGTGCTGGAGTACAACCGCGCTCGCTGGAGTTCGCCGGCCGGGGCGCGGTCGGGTGCGGTGGTGGACCGCGGCATGGCAAGCCTCGGATCGAGCTACGGCAAGGTGGATGCGGGCGTGGCTCGGTGGGTGCAGTTCTTCCGCCGAGGGTTGAGCAATGGGGTGCGTGCGCAGTACGGGCGCGAGTTGCAGTATGAGACCGCGCAGCCTCCGCTGGCGCAGGAGCCGAATGTGGGCCCGGGCGGGATGCCGCCGGAGGTGGCGATCGGGCCGCAGGGACTGGTGTTTGGTACGCCGGCAGGGCTGGGACAGCGGGCGTATCCCGACGAACGGCGCATCGAGGTTGCGAACGTGATGGCCTGGGTGCGCGGGCGGCATTTCCTGCAGGTCGGCGCGGACTTCAGCGCGCTGCGTGACTTCACCGACTCGCTGACGAACGTGGAGGGAACGTTCAGCTACGACAGCGGCGTGACCGGCGGCAAGGCGGGTGGCCTGGTGGACTGGATTACGGACTACACGTTCAATGTGCATGCGTATCCGAACGGCGGTTGCCCGTCGATTGGGTCGGCGGTGCACGACTTCTGCTTCCGTTCGTACTCGCAGAGCTTCGGACAGCAGAGAATCAGCTTCAACACGCAGGAGTGGGCGGGGTTCGTGCAGGACGACTGGCGGGTTGCGCAGCGGCTGACGGTGCATGCGGGGATGCGGTATGAGTACGAGTTTCTTCCGCTCCCGCAGCAGCCGAACGCAGGGCTGGATGCGGTGTTCGGTACAGTGGGGGCGACCAGCGTCTATCCCGAGGACCGAAACAATCTTGGGCCGCGGTTGGGGATGGCGTGGCAGCCGTTCGGCGTGGGTCGCGGCGTGGTTCGTGTGGGGTATGGAGTTTACTTCGGCAAGCTGCCGGGCGCGACGGTGCGGGCTGCGCTGCTCGACACGGCGATGGCGAGTTCGGTGACGCGCGTGCGGATTCTGCCGAAGACGGAGACGGTGTGTCCGCAGATGACGACCGTCGGATTCGGGTACGCGTGCTCGTATCTTGGGGCGCCGAGCGGCGCAGTGGCGGCGACTACTTCGGCGATGGTGTTCGACCGCAGGTTTCGTCTGCCGATGGTTCAGCAGGGAAGCGTTTCCGTGGAGCATGAGGTTGGTTGGGGAGTGGTGGGCAGCGCGCGGTATGAGGCGAATCTCGACCGGCAGTTGCCGAACTCGGTGGACATCAACATCGCTCCGTCTAGTGGCGTGAAGGAGTTCCGGTTGCAGGGCGGGACGGGAGCAATTGGAGCTCGGGACGGCGAGATGTTGGCGGTTCCGGTGTACACGGCGCGCCTGAGTCCTAGCTTTGGGCCGGTGACGGATGTGGTTTCGAACGCGAATGCGAGCTACAACGGACTGACGCTGGAGGCGCGGCGCGGACTGGGCGGGCGCGCGGGCAGTGGCGGGATTGGGCGCGGGCTGGAGTTTCGCGTGGCGTGGACGTGGTCGAAGGCGATCGACTTTGGGCAGAATGCGGGCGCGGTGCCGCGAACGAACGGGCAGTTCGATCCGTTCACGGTGCGGTATGACAAGGGGCTGTCGGCGCTGGATTTTCCGCATCGGGTGGTGGCGACGGCGGTCTGGTCGCCACGACTGCGCGGCGCTGGGTTTTTCGTGTCTGCGACGGCGGAGCGCGCGGTGTGGAGGCTGGCGGATGGGTGGTCGGTGGCAGGGATTTTCTCCGAGGCGAGTGGGCGCGGGTACAGCTACGACCTCTTCGGCGGGACGCGACTTGCGGGTGGGCGCGAGAGCATCAACGGGTCGGGCGGGTCGGTTGTGTTGCCGACGGTGGGGCGGAATACGATGCGGTTGCCGGACTCGGCGAACCTGGATATGCGGCTGAGTCGCAGCTTCCGGTTGAGCGAGGCAGTGCGACTGCGCGGCGCGGTGGAGGCGTTCAATGTGTTGAACCACGTGAACCTTTCCGGCGTGACGCAGCGGGCGTTCCTGGTGGGGACGGCGGTTGCGGGCGTGACACCGCTGGTGTTTCAGGATGCGGCGGCGGTGGCGACCGAGGGGCTGAATGTGCTGCCGTTTGGGGCGTACACGGCGGCGGGGACCAGCCAGGCGCGGGAGCGGCAGGTGCAGATCGGGCTGCGGCTGGAGTTCTGACGGCGGGATAGCGACTAGTCTTGTTGAAGACGACGAGATGCAACTCGCATCCAATGGAGTGAAGCGTGAAACCGAAGCGAGGGGTATGGACCTGATCGGAGTGGTGGAGCACCACGGGTACGCGGTCGTGGCGTTGGGGATGTTCCTGACGGCCGCGGGAGTGCCGCTGCCGGCGTCGGTGCTGCTGCTGGCGGCGGGCGCGTCCGCTGATCCGAATCCGGCGCATCATCAGGTTCTGCATCACGGGCTGCATCTGTGGCTGTTGTTGCCGATGGCGTGGCTGGCTGCAGTTGCCGGCGACATGCTGCTGTATCTTGGCGGCCGGTTCACGGGTTGGTGGCTGCTCGCAGGGATGTGCCGCGTGTCGGTGGACACGGAGAACTGCATCTTCCGCTCGGCTGACTACTTCTACAAGCGTGGGCCGAAGACGCTGCTGTTCGCGAAGTTCGTGCCTGGCCTTGCTGCCCTGGCGGCACCGCTGGCGGGGAGCCTGGGTATGCGGTTCTCGCGCTTCCTGCGGCTGGATGCGGCCGGCGCGCTGGGATATGTGAGCGTCTGGATGCTGACCGGGTTTATCTTCAGCCGGTTTATCGAGGATATGGTGCGCTGGGTGGAGCGGTTGGGGCACGCGATGCTGTTCGTTGTGGGTGCGCTGGCGGTGGTGTATGCGGCTACGTATGTGGTGTCGCTGATCCGTGCGCGCGAGTATCGCAGGGTGCGCAAGGTAACCGCGGTGAACCTGCATGAGCGGCTGCAGAACGTCGATCCGAACCGGGTTGTGGTCATCGCCGATGTGCGCAGTCATGGCTACTACGATCCGGGAATGCAGCGAATCAAGAACTCGATCCGCGTGGAGCCGCATCGGCTGAAGGTGGAGATTGTGGCACTGCGGGCGTTCATGGCTCCGGAGTGCGAGATCTATCTTTACTGCAGTTGCATCCGCGACACGACCAGCGCGCGGGTGGCGCACATGTTGGAGAAGGAGAACTGCCGGACGACGGTAATCGAGGGCGGAATGAAGGCGTGGGTGAAGGCGGGCGGCGCGGTGGAGCAGGTTCCTGCGGGGGATATCCAGAAGCTGCCGCAGTTTGAGTAGTCGCGCCAAGGTGGTAACCCCCTCCCCTACTTAAGTCTCAAAGTGTTCAAAAAAGGCGACTTAAGTCCGGACCTCTGGTCTATACCAAATGTAAAGTCCTGATTCCAGGTGTGTTGGTGGGTAGAGTATCTGGAATGTGACGTTTACGGATGATCGTGGAGCCGGAGAGATGTCCCGAGCAAGTGCCTCGCGACCAAGATCTTTCCTGATTCCTGTGCTTCTATTATACCAGTTCACGGAAACTAATCGGCCAAGTCTATTTCTTTTGGATGGAGCGAGTTACGGGATTTTTTGCTTGACACGGTTTGGTGTGGAAAAAGGGGCGGAATCAGGCTGGCGCAGTGCTTTGGATGGGGTCCGCGGAATGCGGAAGAGAGCAGCCCCACGTCAGGCGCGTGAAGCCTGCGCCTGACATGGGGCACCCCGGTCTATTCTTCGGGTTGGTCGGGAGGGGCGCTAGGGATGGGCCTTGATCCAGCGATGGGCGCTGAAGTCCATGGCGATGCTGGCGGCGAGCAGCAGCAGCGAGATTCCGAGTGCGCCGGCGATCCAGGAGAGCTCGATTCGACCCTTGAGGATGAAGAAGTCGAGGATGCCGAAGACGAGGACCAGCACAGCTGCTTCGGCGAAGAAGGACGAGCAGCGCCTGGAGGTGATGATGGCCAGATCGAGCAGCGAGGAGGGCCGCCCGGTGGCTGCATCCTGCTTGCGCGGCGGGACGAGGGTCAGGCCTGTAGGGTTTGGGGTGGACTGGCTTGAGACGGGAAAGACATTGGAGGGTGGATTTGAAACATTTTTGTGCAGCATAAGAAGGCCTTTTTGGTGCTGCTCCAAGGATGCCTCAGGCTGCGGCCAAAGTCCAATGAATTTCAGGTAAACTATTCATAAATATGGACTTGATGATCAATATTCATCCCTGACCGGTTTGGCGACGCTGTAGGGCGGGCTTCATTTTCCGGGGACGGTCAGGGGGATTTCGAGGGTGCCGGCTTTGTTGGAGACGGCGTCGAAGACTCCTGCGCGGAGCGTGGTTTGGCCGGGAGGCAGGTCGATGGAGAGATAGAACTGGAATGGGGTGCGGATGAAGTCCTGGTACTCCTCGAGCGTGAGTGGAAGTTTGAGGGTCTGGCTGCGGACGCCTACGGCTTTGCCGTTGGCATCGTAGGCGGCGAGGTCGAATTCGAGCGTGGCGGTGCGCATGCCGTCGGGGGTGGTGGCAAAGGTGATCTGAGTTTGGGAGAGCTTGAAGATGAGGTCGTAGGAGACGCGCGTTTTGCCGGGGACGGGGAGGGCTCGGCGGGACGCTTTTGCGGGCGTGCGGGTGGGCGTGCGGGCGGGTGTGACCTGAAGGTCGAAGACGAGTTGGGTGGCGGGGAGTGCGCCGAGGCCCATGGAGTCCTGATTCATGTGGACTTTGAGCACGGAGTCGGGTGGCGCGGGATGCTCGTCGTTGTAGCCGCCGCGGTAGACGAGGTGGAGGCCGGGGCGGTCGACCGCGATCTTGATGGCGTGGTAGTGGCCGTCGTCGTTGGGCCGGGGCGGAATGTAGGAGAGGGTGTAGAAGTGCGAGGTGTCGTCGACGATTTTGGCGATGGTGCCTTTGTAGTCGTTGGAATTGCTGGTGGCGCCGCCGGTGCCTTCGGCGATTTCTTCGGCCTTCAGTCCGGCCCATCCGAGGCCGTGGACGCCTCGGGGGTCGAGGGGATAGATGGCGATCTGCTCACGAGTGAAGATGTCGTAGAGATCCATGAGGCGATGGACGTAGGTCATGTCGGGCGGGCTGCCGCCCACGGCCCAGGAGTAGCCGCCATCGCGGTTGATCATGGGCGGTGCGGGGGTAATCCAAATAAGGTTTTTCCGGCCGTGGATGCCGGCGACGTAGGCGGCGATCTGGTTGAGGGCGGCGAGGGGGTCGTATTTGGGAGGATTGCGAATGAATTCGACGTCAAGGTTGTCGACCGCGGAGGCAGCGGCCTTGCCGTCGGTGGTGAAGCCTTGCAGCAGGCGGAGTCCCTTGTCCTGCAGGAAGGAAAAGACGGCGACCTCTGTACCGGCGGGCATGGTGCGTAGGTAGTCGGCGATGTAGTGCTTGGCGCGCTCGTAAATTGAGGCCTGGGGGATGGCGGCATCGGGAGACGTGGGCGGGAAGTCGAAGAAAAAGATCTGCACGGGGCCGCTGGCTGGGAGGGCGCGGGCGTTGGTGAAGGTGTTGGGCGGGAGGGTGCGCGGCGGCGGGGCGGGCGCGTCCTTGCTGTATTCGGAGAAGCTGCGGATGGGTTGGGGGTGGTTGTCTTCTTCGATGGTGAAGTCGGAGCGGGAGAGGCCGTGGACGGGATGGCCTTTGTCATCGGTGACGAGGACGTCGACGATGGTTTCGCGGGAGTAGACCTGGAGGGTGGGGGCGGTAGAAGCGGGTGGGTCGAAGCCGGCTCCGGGGAGGTTGGATTGGACGACGGTCTGGGCGGTGGCGCGCGCGGGGGAGAGCGCGAGGATGGCGGTCAGGGTGAGCAGCGCGAGTTTTGTGGGGCGGAATTGCATTGGTTCTGCTCCGGTGGAGCGGCTTTCAATTCGACTGGCGTTTCAATGAGGTTTTCGCTCCATCTGTAGATTGTGGCGCTTCGAAAAAATACGGGGGTTCTTCGCTTCGCTCAGAATGACAATCCAAAACTAAAGGCGGAATGGCAATCCAAAACTAAAGGCGGAATGACAATCCAAAAGGGAAACTACTTTCCGGGTGTGGTGGTTGGGGTTGGGTTGGGGGTGATGGAGGAGGTGGGGATTTCGATGGCGCCTACGTGGTCGGTGGCGAGGTCGTGGACGGCGATGCGGAGGAAGTAGTTGCCGGTGGTGGGGAGGTCGATGTCCAGGTGGGCGTTGGCGCCACCCGAGAGCATGGACTTGTATACGGCGGGCGGGAGGATGGGGTTGACGGTCTTGCTGACGGAGTTGACGATTTCGTCGCCGTCGGCGTTGTAGACGCGGACGCCGTACTCGAAGCCGCCGCGGTAGTTGCCGTCGGGCCCGGGGGCGAGGTCGATGCCGTGGACGTCGATGGCGTAGGAGATGGCGTAGTGGCGGTAGGGCGGCTTCATCTGCTTCGGATCGGGCTGGTTGTCGGCGGAGAGCTTGGCGTCGGTGGCGGGGGATGGGGCGACTCTGACCCTGAAGAGGATCTGGGTGGGTTCGAGTGAGCCGCGCATCATGGCGGCTTGCATGGGGGTGACTTTTTCGACGGTCTTTCCGCGTGAATCGGTGGCGGGATCGACGGCGTAGTAGCCGTTGCGGTAGGTGAGATGGAGATTGGGCTGCGAGACTTTGACGGTGATGGTGCGGAAGCGGGTGTCGAGGGTCTGGTTGGTGGGGGTGTAGGTGAGGGTGTAGAAGTTGGCGCCTGTGTCGATAGCCGCGGCGAGCGCCTCGCCGATGCCGTTGGTGTTGTGGAAGTTGTGGCCTCCGGTGAGGTCGGCTACATCGTCCATGGTGCCGTGTTCGCCAAACTCGATTGCGGCTTTTCTGTCGCCTGGGTGAAGGATGCGATCGAGGCCGCGCGGTTCGATGGGATAGACGGCGATGTGGGCACGGGCGAGCATGTCGCCCATGGACTTGATGTCCTGGGTGTAGTCGAACATGGGGGGAAAATCGTGAGGCCAGGCGTCGGGGTCGCGCGGCTCGGGCGGGAACTGGAGCGGGAACGACGCGGAGGCCCAGATGAGATTCTTGCGGCCGGGCATGCCGGAGAGATAGTGCGCAATCTGGCGGATAGCGGCGAAGGTGATCAGCCCGCGCTCGGCCATATTGTTCCCTTGCTCTTCGAGTGTCTTGTCGTCGAACTGCGCTGGATCCTGCTTGATGTCCTCCAGTGGGGAGTACAGGGGCATCAGCTTCTCGCTGCGGGTGATGGCAGCTTTGAGCAGTTCGGGGTCGCTGGTGAATCCCTGGATGACGAAGAGGTGGTTGCTTAGTCCGAAGACGGCCATGCGCGTGCCGGCAGGCATGGTCTTGAGATAGTCGAGCATCTGCTGACGCACATGGACCTGCGCGGAGGTTGGCGTGTTGAGGGAGTCGATGAGGAGGAGGTTGATGGGCGATCAGTGGGCGTAGGAGCTACGTTGGTGAAGGTGTTGGGGGGCAGGGTCAGTGGCGTGGGCGCGGCGGTGGGGGCGTCGTCGGAGCGATGCTCCTCGAAGCTGTTGGGGTGCATGGGCTGGTTGTCTTCGAGGAGGGTGAAGTCGGACTGTTTGAGGCCGTGGACGGCGTGGCCCTTTTGGTCGGTAACGACGACGTCGACGATGGTGAGGGGGACGCGGGCGCGGATGGTGTATTGAGGCTGGCCGGTGGTTGGCGATGGGGTGGTTTCGACTGGGTTCTGGCCGAACGCGATCGGCACAGCGGTGGCGGTTAACCCGACAGCAAGCAAGAGCAGTTTTCTGCCGGGGTGTAGTTCGCGCGCAACCCGTTCCGCCATGGTGTGGAACTCGAGTTTGGCCTGGCCTGGCGTCATGGGTGCTACTACCTGTGTCTATTTATCTACTACACGTGTACGCGACACATTATCACGGCGAATTGAATAAGCGCAAGGCGGAAAGATTGCGCGACCCATCGATGGAGCGCGAGGTGAACGCCTATGATGGTTGGAACCGGAGCGACGATGACTACCCAATACTATTCAGGTCCAAACTATGGTGGCAGATTCCTCGGCTTTCTGCTGGCGCTGCTTCTGGGGGCGGCGGGGCTCGCTGTCTTTGTGCGCCACGCGACGGTGGGCAAACTGGGTCGCATTGCCACGCTAATCACGGGGCGGGCGACCGTGTTCGATACGTCGGTGCCGGTGGTGGTGGAGAAGATTCAGCGGTTGAGCCGGCTGGAGACGGTGGTTTATTCGCTGGATACGGTGGTGGAGGGCGATCGCTCGTCGGCCCTCCTGCCCGACGCGCTGGCGGGCGACAAGATTCTGCTGGTGGTCCACGGCGAGTCGATCGCGGGGATCGACCTGGGGCAACTCAAGCCGGAGGATGTGCGAATTGACGCGGGGACGCACGGCATCCACGTTACGCTGCCGGCCTCGCAGTTGTTTGCTACGACGCTCGACAATCACCACACCCGGGTCTACGCGCGGACGACTGGGCTGCTGGTGCCGGTGGATCAAAACCTGGAGACGGACACGAGGGCGAAGGCGCAGGACCAACTGCAGCAGGCGGCGCTCGAGGACGGCATTCTGGACGCGGCGCGGAAGAACGCCCGGGCCACGGTGACGACGCTGCTGTATTCGATTGGCTTTCAGCAGGTGGATGTCAGGTAGGACGGTGTCAGATAGGCGACTGAGCGAGCATTGTTCTTAAGTGGTATATGCAGGACGCGATTTTCACTCACGATATTCATGCGACCTGCGCTATCATGCTTGGCATGAGGTTCCTCCCCAAACTCGGTTGCTGCGGAAGTAGGTCTGAAGGTGCTGGAGACATGAAGGAAGGCAGCGGTGCCGAGGATGCGAACCTCGCTGGCGCATCCGACGAGTCGATTGATATGGAAGATCCGCACTTTCTGAAGACGATTGGCTGGGTTTCGGCCGCGCTTGGCGCCGTGGCGCTTGGGCTGATTGTGGGCCGCGAGCTTCGGCAGCGGTACAAGTTCAATCGCCGCACGCCGTACGATCTGTACGCGCACTCCGGCGATGAGTTGCCGGATGTCGACTGCGGCGTGGGGATCTAGGCGAGAATTGGCCAATCACGAGTCCGCGGGCTTCTCCCTCAATACGTTGACTAATAGCTCACTTGTACGCATCGCGTATCGGCCTATCCAGAGGCTGGTTCGCTTTGCGCGGCGACGCGCCTATCCCGGCGTTCCGGTCGACCACAAGATCATCGACGTCTCGTACCGCGGGCGAAGTTTCGCGATCGAAGTGCGGCGCTGGAGCTCCAGCGATCACATGGCGGTGGAGCAGTGCTTCACCGATGCGCAGTACGACATGCCCACGGGCGCGCATGGCGAGTACCTGGAGCGCGTTTACCGCGGGATTGTGGCGGCGGGGAAGAAGCCGCTGATCGTCGATTGCGGGGCTAACATTGGCGCGAGCGTTCTGTGGTTCAGCGCGTGGTATCCGGAGGCGCATATCGTTGCGGTGGAGCCTGCTCCGGACAACTTCGCGCTACTGCGCAGGAACTGCCGCGGTGTCGATGTGGATCTAAGAGAGGCCGGCATCGGGTGCGTCGATGGCAGTGCCTGGGTGAGCGATGCGCATGGCGGAGGGATGGGCTACCGCACCAATGAGGATCACCAAGGCAGCGCAATTCAGATACTCTCGCTGGCAACGCTGATGGCCTCCAAACCGGTCTCGGAGTACGCTCCGTTTCTGTTGAAGGTGGATATCGAAGGCGCGGAGAAGTCGTTATTTGCGTCGGAGGCCGCTGTGCTCGATCAGTTTCCGCTGATCATCATGGAGCCGCACGACTGGATGTTTCCCGGGGAGCATACCTCGGTCGAGTTTTTCCGCTTTCACTCCCAGGCGGGGAGGGAGTTTGCGATGAAGCATGAGAACGTCGCGTCCATTGCGCATCGATCCGGGGTCTCCGGAGTTTAGGGCTGGAACGGCCCAGTTCAAAGTCTTCAGAATGGATCGGCGATGAGAAAAGTACCGACGGCCGGATTTGTCGAATAGAAGTAGCACGGCGGCGTGAGGGTTCCGCGATTTGGGGAGTGGAGAGCCTACAGCGGGAAGCTCCCCTGTCGCGACTTGCGCAGAGATGTGGGGGCATATGACAGTTGAAAGCTTAGGCGGACGTATGGCAAATGCCTTTCACCGCAAGCTGCAGCCGCTGCAGCCGGACGAAATCATGGCCAGTTTGCGGATCGATCCGCAGGAGAAAGATGCGATTGCCGGGCCAGACGCCGGGCGGTCTAGCCGAGGTGTTTTTTGGGCATCGAGGCCGCGTCATTCACAAGTGGGTGCATTACCTCGAGATCTACGAGCGCCATTTTGCGCCGTATCGCAACTCCGGTGAAGATGCTGGAGATCGGCGTCTTCAAGGGCGGGTCGCTTGAGTTGTGGCGCGAGTATTTTGGGCCGGCTGCGACAATCTTCGGGGTCGATGTGAATCCGAAGTGTGCCGACTACGTGACCGCTCCCAACCAGGTTCGCATCGGTTCGCAGGACGACGCGCTGTTTCTGGAGAAGGTGGTCCTGGAGATTGGCACGCTGGACATCGTGCTCGACGACGATTCGCACATCGGGCACCATCAGCGGAGGAGCTTTGAGTCAAAAGCGGTACACGAGAGGTACAATTCGATGGAATCAGTGCTCATATGAGAATTCCGGCTGAAATAAACCGCACCTCTAAGTTAATACTCGCACCCGTTTTCGTCTTCCTCACGTGTTTTTTTTTGTTTGTCGCTCGCCATCGCTTTATTGATGGAGATGAAGGATTCTATCTCCTGGCGTCGCGACTGGTGCTGAAGCACAAAGCACCTTATCTGGATTTTTTTTATCCTCAGGCTCCTCTGTTGCCTTACGCATATGGCCTCTGGATGTCGCTGTTCGGAATATCCTGGTTCTCAGCCCGAAACTTTTCCGCAGCGCTGACGATTATCCTCGGTCTGCTCATTTACGAGCATGTCTGCCGTGAAACCCAGAAATGGATCGCCGGCGTGGCAGCGGTGATTCTGTTCGCCTCAAGCACCTTCATCTTTGCGTGGTTTCCGCTTGTGAAGACCTATTCGCTGACGGCGCTATTTCTGCTCGGTGCTTATGTGATTGTCACTCGTCTCTCGCCGGCATCTTCACCATGGCTGATCGCGGTTGCGGGACTGTTATTTGGGCTGAGTGTGGATACCCGCTCGTATGTCGTCGGGCTCGCGCCAATTTTCCTCTGGTGGATATTTCTCCACCCTGAGACCCGCAATGGAAACTCTCGCATTCTCTGGTTCCTCGGCGGATTCACGATCGGCATTGTGCCGTGTCTTTATCTTTCTGTCGCCTCTCCCAACCTGTTCCTATTCAACAACCTCGGGTATCACGCCATACGCTCGGATGCGGGGTTGATAGGGACTTGGAGAGAAAAATTACATCTAGCTCTGACAGTTCTGTTTGGCCGTCTAGAAAATGGCGGTCAGTTCATGATCCTGTCGGCAGTGTCCTTCGTCGTAATTCTTGCATTGCGGATGCGCAGCGGTGCCGCGCTCCTGGCTTTCTTGATCGCATTTGTTTTGGGATTTATTTCCATTCTTCCGACGCCCCCGTTCGTCCAATATTTTTGCGTGTGCATGCCGTTCCTCATCGTGTCCGCCGTATGCGGGACAAGCGACTACGTTACTTCGCTGCGCCCGGGGCCGCCAAAGTGGATCGCGATGCTTGCCAGCGTCGCGGTGATGGTATCATTCGTTGCCTCATCCGTGCCAAGCTTTCGAAGGTATCTCGTCACTGGCGATAGAGTCATGGGTATCAAGGATACCTACGATGCTCCAAACTGGACTTTGTACAAGGTGAGCGCGGTCTCCAAAGCGGTTGACCAGTTGGCTGCGCCAAACGAAGAGGTTGCGAGCTTCTGGCCCGGCTACATCTTTGCATCCAAAGCAGACCCTTACCCGGGCTTTGAAAATGACTTTGGCTGGGTGATCACGAATAAGCTCACGGTTGACCAGAGGGCAAAATATCACATCATTGCCCGCACCGACATCGAGGCTCATTTCGCAGCTCACACTCCGCGAATTATTGTTTTGGGAAACCAAGGGAATGGCGGAATTAGCGAGGTTTCCGAGTACGCAAGGATGCTGCGCACCAATGACTACACTGCCGTGCGAACCATCGGTGATACTTCCATATTCGTGTGCTGTTCCACAAGGCAGTGAGGCCTGGGCCACCCAGCATCCGTATTAAGAGTCCCAGAATCTGGTCGTACTCTCCCACCTGCGAAGTGGAGCTACTGCGACCGTCTCGATGATCAGGGCAAAGGTCGATTCGCTGCGTGTTTCAGCTAGGATGTGTGAATTTCTATGTTGAGATTCTTTTTCCGTTGCTGAAGGAGGGTGGGCTCTATGTCATCGAGGACCTGCATACGTCCTATTGGCCCGGTGTATTTGCCGGTGGCCACCGACGCGATGCAACTGCCATCGGGTACATCAAGCAGATGATGGATGACATGCACGCCTGGTATCACGACAGTCCGGTGACCACTCCGGCCAAGACGCAGATCGGGGCGATCCACCTGTACGATTCCATTGCGGTGATTGAGAAGAAGACGAGGCCGAGACCGGGACACATCCAGGTGGGATGAGTTCGATTGAGGCTGCAATTCCGGTTTCGCGCTGGTTTGGTTTTGGCGTCAACCACGTTTGAGTGATTTGCTGTGCGGGCCGGCGAGTTTAGAGTTGGGAGTTGAGTACAGGGTTATATTGCCTGCAATGAACGGCCAGGACACCAGCACAGTGAACGAATCTACTCCCGTGGTGAGCGTTGCCATCACGGCTTGCCAGTCGGAGAAGTGGCTCTCGCGGGCGCTGGACAGCCTCCTGGGGCAGCAGACTCGTTTTCCCGTTGAGATTGTGGTCGGCGTGACTGTTCCAAGTGAGACTGTAGCCGTGGCGCAGTCGTACCGGGAGCGAAATCCAGCTATCGTTCGCGTGATCGCGCAGCCGAGGAACCTGGGCATTCAGCGCGATTATTACGAGACGTTTGAGCAGTGCCGGGGAAAGTACATTGCATGGCTGGATGCGGATGATTATTGGACCGATCCGGAGAAGCCTACAGCCCAGGTGCAGGTGCTGGAGTCCGACGCAGGTTGAGCGCGTGCGGCCACTTTGTCCGGTTGGTGACCAAGGATGGCGCGGTCTATCGGGAGCGGTGTTCTCAGCTGCCGGCCTGGCTGTATGGGTTGGAGGAGATTCTTCGCCACAACATTCTGCCCTCGCCGGCGGTGATGTTTCGCAATGGAATTCACCGCGAACTGCCTGCCTGGTACTTTGACGATGCTGTGTTTTATGAGCATGTCGAGAGCATCGTTCCGGCCAGGTGGCGTCGGATTGCCCGCGCGGAGAAGGGCAGGCGATACGTGTCGATAGCCTATCTGCTGCGGAAGCAAAGGGTTTTCCGGTTCACGCGAGGCGGCTATTAAGGTGTTCCGTGCGCCTGCGCTGATGGCCAATATTATTGGCAGCAAGACCAAGGCGCTGGTTGCGGCGATGGTGCGTGAGGCGGAGTCGAAGTTTCGGCGGCAGCCGGTGGGGACTGACAGGCGCGGCTGAGGTAGGATAGTTCGGATGCCTGAACACTCCGGAATTGCCTTTCTCTTCCCTGGCCAGGGCTCGCAGTATGTGGGCATGGGCCGCGACCTCTACGACAACTTTCCTGCCGCGCGTGCGGTCTTCGATGAGGCCGACGGAGCTCTTGGCTTTGCGCTGTCGCAACTCATCTTCGAGGGGCCGGAGGAGACGCTGAAGCTGACCGAGCATACGCAGCCGGCGATTCTGACGGTGTCGATCGCGGCAGGGCGCGTGCTGACGGAGGCTCTGACGGCGAAGAACATTGGACCGGCGCTGGCTGCGGGGCATTCGCTGGGCGAGTACTCGGCGCACGTGGCGGCGGGGACGCTGAGCTTTGCCGATGCGGTGCGGGCGGTGCGGTTGCGCGGGCGGTACATGCAGGAGGCGGTGCCGGCGGGCGAGGGAGCGATGGCGGCGATTCTGGGGCTTGACCCAGGCTTGATTCAGGTGATCTGCGAACAGGTTGCGGATCAGCTTACGCCTCTGCCCAAGACTCCAGAGGCGGCGGGTTTCAATGCGAAGCTGGCGGTGGTTTCGGCGGCGAATTTGAACTCTCCCGGGCAGACGGTGATCTCGGGTGCGGTGGCCGCGGTGGAGCGGGCTACGGCGTTGTGCAAGGAGGCCGGGGCAAAACGGACTGTGATGCTGCACGTAAGCGCGCCTTTCCATTGCGCGCTGATGCAGCCCGCGCAGGATGCATTGGCGCGCGATCTGGCGGGGCTTGAGTTCCGCGATCCGTCGTTTCCTGTTGCGGCGAACGTCAACGCCACGCTGGTGGCTACCGGAAGCGCTGCGCGTGAAGCGCTGGTCAAGCAGGTAACGGGGACGGTGCGTTGGGTGGAGTGCGTGGAGTTGCTGCTTGCGCAGGGGGCTACACACTTCGTTGAAGTCGGGCCGGGGCGTGTGCTCAGCGGGTTGATGCGGCAGATCCAGGGCAAGGACGCGGCGACGCCCGTTTTCAACGTAGAGGATTCGGCTTCGCTCGAGAAGGCGGTTACGGGCCTGGGAGGCGGTTAGTTCTCCATCCATTTGCGTTTGGAAGCACGCGGGCGCGTTTCCGTTTAACATCTGTGCAAGGATGATGAGATGCTCTCTGTGCGAATTGCAATCTGGGGATTGCCGATTCTGATGGTCATGAGCTACGGAGTTGCGGCCCAGTCGGCGGGTGTGCCGCCACAATCGGGGCCGCACGCGCCGACGCTATCAAACCCTGTTAAGAGTACGGCGGCTGACGAAGGTCCGCAGTTTGAGGTTGCGACCATCAAGCCCAGCGATCCCGCCGATTGCTGCGCGCGGACTTGGGGCCGGCAGGGGAGGCGCTTGTCGACCAACAACACCTACTTGAGGTGGCTCATTATGTGGGCTTACGGCCTGCAGTCCAAGCAGATCGTCGGAGGATTTGCATGGATGGACGTCGATCGATTCAACGTGGACGGCGAGATTGAAGGAACAAAGGCTCCGACGGATCCCGAGTGGCGGGTTGCAATGCAAAAGCTGCTGGCGGACCGGTTCCAACTGCAGTTCCACCATGAGACCAGGGAAATGTCTGCCTATGCGCTTTCGATTGCCAGGGGCGGACCTAAGCTGACCAAGAGCGATCCCGAGAAAGACCGTGAACCGATGCTGGGTTTTGGCGGAGGTGTTGGCCAGACCATGCGGGGCTACGGCCGGGATGTGACGCTAGGCCAGTATTTCGGTGAGGTGCAGCGTTTGGTGCTGGATCGCCCTGTTGTCGACCGCACGGGGATTATCGGCACGTACAACATTCAAATCGAATTCACGCGCGAGGGCGAGGAATCGCTGGGTATGACGCAACTGCCGGACAATGCCGCGCCGAACCTGATCGCCGCTCTGGAGCAGCAGCTTGGGTTGAAACTAGAGAGAGTGAAGGCTGCGGTGGATGTGCTGGTGATCGATCGCGCGGAGAAGCCGTCGGCGGACTGAACGTTCTACGAATGAGGAGATGCACTATGCAGACAGGCGACAAAGTTGAAGATTTCACGTTGCAGAATCAGGATGGCAAGACGGTGCACCTGAGCGACTACAAGAAGTCGCCGGTGGTGCTGTTCTTTTATCCGCGCGCGGACACGCCGGGATGCACCATCGAGTCGTGCGGCTTTCGCGATGCGTTCGAACAGTTCCAGAAGGCGGGGATCGTGGTGCTGGGGATTTCGCGCGACACGGTGAAGGATCAGAAGAAGTTCAAGGACAAGTACTCGCTGCCTTACGATCTGCTCGCCGATCCGGAGATGGTGCTGATCAAGCGCTACGACCTGCTGCGGGATAAGACGATGTATGGCAAGCCGGTGACTGGGGTGGAGCGCACGACGTACGTGATCGGGCCGGATACGGGCAAGGGTCAGCGGTTGCTGCATGTGTTTTCGAAGGTGACGCCGGCGGGGCATGCGGAGGAAGTGTTTGCGCTGCTGAAATCCAGTAGGGCAGCAGGGAAGGGCTGACGTGCCCGGAGTGATTGCGGAGGTAGCGGCGGGGGCGGCGGCGCTGGGGTTGCTGAGCGGCGGGCTGATGTACGCCTCGGTGTGGCCTACGTCGCAGATCTTTGGGCGGGTGCTGATCGCGGGGAACGATCCGCGCGAGGTGGCGCTGACGTTCGACGACGGTCCGAATGACACGGCCACACTGGAGCTGCTGGAAGTGCTGGCGCGGCATGCTGTGCGGGCGACGTTTTTTGCGATGGGCAACTACGCGCGACAGAGGCCGGAGATTGTGCGGCAGGTGCATGCCGCGGGACACCTGATCGGCAATCACACGATGAGCCATCCCAAGCTGTCGGTGCAGTCGGCTACGCGAGTGCGGCAGGAGCTGGCGGACTGCAACGCGGTGCTCGAAGACATCACGGGCGCGGCGATTGAATACTTCCGTCCGCCGTTTGGTGCACGGCGGCCGTTTGTGATGCGCGCGGCACGGGAGATGGGGCTCACGCCGGTGCTTTGGAATGTGACCGGCTGCGACTGGAATCCGATAGGGGTTGAAGGAATCCTCGCGAAGCTGGATGCGGGGATCGCGCGCAATCGGCGGCGGGGGCGGTCGTCCAACCTGTTGCTGCATGATGGCGGGCATCGCGCAATGGGCTCGCCGCGGATGGATACGGTGCGCGCTGTGGATCGACTGCTCAGCGCGCATCGAGGAACGGAAACGCGATTCGTGACGGTGGATTGGTGGGCGCTCGGCGCATCCCCTCAGGGGCTAAAGCCCCTTTGATTCTTGCGGCGGTTGTGGACGGGCTAAAGCCCGTCCCTATCAAAACCTGCGCCCATACGGAATTTCCTTCAGTTGTCACTAGACCGCGGCTTCGGCGGCTAGCAGTTTACGTTTGCGCTCGACACCCCATCGATAGCCGGTGAGGCTTCCGTCCTGGCCGACGACGCGGTGGCAGGGGACGGCTATGGCGACAGGGTTGGCGCCACATGCGGCGGCGACTGCGCGTGCGGCAGAGGGCTTTCCGAGTTCGCGCGCCAGCTCCGAGTAGCTTCGCGTCTGACCGCGCGGAATCTGCTGCAGCGCCTTCCACACGCGCTGCTGGAAGGCAGTGGCGCGCACGTCGAGCGGGAAGGTGGCGGCCAGGGGATGCTCACCGGTCTGGCTGGCGACGAAGGCGACGCCCTCGGCGAGCCAGCCCGTGTTTCCCTTGGCGGGAACGAGTTGGGCCTGGTCGAAGCGCTTGCGCAGATCGGCTACGAGTTCCGCGTCGTCTCGTCCGAAGGAGATGGCGCAGACGCCGGTGGGAGTGGCGGCGACCAGCATTCGGCCGAGCGGACTGGGTGCGGTGGTGTAGCGGATGACCAGGCCCGCGCCGCCCTCGCGCATGACGCGCGGAGTCATTCCCAGCGATTCGCCGCTGGCTTCATAGAGGCGGCTGGAGGAGCCGAAGCCGGCCTCGTAGATTGCATCGGTGATGCGCTTGGCGGCGGGTTTCGGATTGGCCGGGCGGGTTGCGGGTTTGTCCGGGGATGCGGGGCGGAGGGCGTCCTTGAAACGGGCGACGCGCTGGGCTTTGGCGAACTCTCCGGGCGAGACGCCGAGGACGCGGCGGAATCCACGCAGGATGGTGAGGCGGCCGACGCCGGTGGCCTTGGCCAGATCGGTCAGCCGGGTGCGCTCAGTGGCGTGCTCGGTGAGGTACTCGGTGGCGGCGGTGATGACGGCGGCCCGGGGGTCGGGGCGCGGGGTGGCGCGATCGGGCTCACAGCGCTTGCAGGCGCGATAGCCGGCTTGCTCGGCCGCGGCTGCGGTGGGAAAGAAGCTGACGTTCTTCTTCGCCGGGCGGCGGCTGGGGCAGCTCGGGCGGCAGTAGATCCTGGTCGACTTGACGGCATAGAAGAATTGGCCATCGGCGCGAGCGTCGCGCTCCAGCACCTGCTGCCACTGGCGGCCGGGGAAGAGACTGGGCACGGGGAGGGCTGGCGCCGGGTGCGACGGTGGGGTAGACGGGCTGCCGATGTGCTGCTCCGTGTGCGGCGGCGTGTCGGTGTGGCGTGGGTTGAACATTGCTTGGGCTCTCATACCAGTATCTTCGTTTGTGCCGCGCCGTGCGACACTCCGCAATGTTCAGAGAAGTGGGGAGCTGCCTTGGTGCCGCCGAGCGCCTAGAGCCCACTTTCATCGGTACCCCCCTCCCCCATATACTGTGGATAAGTGGAACAAACTATTGTAAACAGGCGACTTCGTGGCTTTGGTATATACCGGTTGATATATACCATTGCGGAATTTCGACTGGATTTCGGCTGGCAGTTCAGGTCCGGCCTAAGGGGTGCTCGGGCACGACGCTGGTTGCTGTTTGGGCCTTCTTTAATTATACGGGCGGTGTCAAGGGGTTTGGGGGTTTGGCGCACGAGAGCCGACCGGGGAGGCGGGCAGACATGGGTTCAGGCTCCGGTCAGACCTAGCTGATGTTTTCCTCCCGTCGATAGGCAGGTGTTGTAATCCGGATGGCCGAGACGGTGATAGAGGTAGATCTGGTCATGCCAGTCCTCGGGCCGCAGCCCCCTGAAGGTGTAAGCGGGCGAAAGATGATCGTTGACTGCCCTGCGTTCCGGGTCGAGATTGAATTCGCGGATTGCTTCCCGTACGCCGATATAGTCCGTATAGGCATTATCCGGACCTCCGACGATATCGTCGAAGTAACACCATATCCGCGGAAGCACATTTTGTTTCGTCAGCAGGCTGAATGCGGCAATGGTGGAGGAGTAGAAATCGAGATCGAACATGACGGCCCCGAGAGGAGCTTCGGGCTCTGCGCTCCACTGCGCCGCCGTGCTCGCTAAGTCGCCGAGAACCAGTTGTGCCTGCCCGTCAAGGCGCTTTTCCAGGGCATTTCGATCCATTTCGAATGAACCCGCCGGCCAGCAGTACAGCAGGTCGCGTGTGTCATCTGATACGGGAAGGCCGGTTCCCGTGTCGAAACCCACCACCACGATTTCAAGCCCAAATTGTTTTTGAATATCCCGGCGATGCTGGCAGAGAGATAGAAGGCCATCGCCTCCGGCTACCCCCAGCTCGATAACTGTCATCGCCTTGTGTCCCAGTCTCCTGGCTTCCTCCGCAGCGTAATACATGCACCAGCCATAGGCAGGACGGGACACGGCACTCGCACGCAAACGTGCCGAGTAGGAGCCAATCGGCCAGCGAGTGAGAAACTTGCGCAGCGCCAGCGTTCTCAGAGGAACGGGGCGTGTGGCGATATCCACAAATCGGTCTGTAAAGCTCATAGCCATTCCTTTAGATTCGACGCTTCTGATTTGTGAATTCCGGGCGCAACTGCAGACACTATACCGCACACAGATGGGAAGCTCAGTGCGGAGTGTCCGACGTTGGCGAGAGCCGGGATGTGATCTGGGGCTGAGACCTCTGGCGATCCGGGCCGAGGATGGGGATGGCAAGGAGTGGGGCAAACCACTTGGCAAAGAAGGCGCAGAATACGAGGATTTCGACTGGATTTCGGCTGGCAGTTCAGGTCCGGCCTAAGGGGTGCTCGGTGCGCCGCACCAGCAGCCCTTGAAACGCTACTTGGTGGTGAAGGCATGTTTGTGTTCGGCCAATTCCGAATCGTACTCAAAGTGACGCTTCCAGCGCAGGAACTTTACCTCAAACAGGTCGTAGCTCAGCTTTGAGACCAGGAATGTGACGACGAAGTTGGTGCTTAGCGCGATTACCCCTGCAATTGCCCTCGAGTGATGGAACCGGAAGAACATCAGGATGAGGAACTGAATCCATGCCCATTCAAAGATCGCGTGGAAGATGTAGAAGCCGTAGCTGTACTTTCCCAGAACGCGCAACGGCATGCGGTAGAAGAGTTTGAACGCGGACGACCCGGCGCGCAGGGTGCTCCCAATCAGCCCTGCGCTGGCAAGCGCGATGCACGTGAAGCCGATGGTCATCAGCCAGGGCGAGTCGTATTCGGGGGAGAAGACGAAGATCGCAAGCGTGAGCGCGGTGAAGACAAGGAATGCCGGGCGGCAGAGCCGCTGCCAGCGGTCGGCGTTTGCCCCGCGCAGCAGCAGGGCGAGCATGCCACCGATCAGTAGCGAGTCCATACGGAAGGGCAGTGTGCGGACGATCCAGGTTTCGGCGATCACCGGACCGGCCATCCAGATCATCATGCAACGCAGCATGAGGGCGAGCACTGAAATGCCAGCGGCGGTCCATAGCAGCTTGACGCGATCGCGGACCGCCCAAACGGCGATTGGCCACAGCAAGTAGAACTGTTCCTCGACGCAGAGCGACCAGAAATGGGCGATATTCGCCTTGAAGGTATCGTGGTTCGCGCTGTAGATGGTGTAGTACGAAAAGTCGTGATTACCGAGAAAATTCCCAAGGTAGACCAGAAATAGCAGGTGTCCGGCGCGCCACTGATAGTGCAGCACGGGGGTAAGGGCCAACAGTATCGCTACCACTAGATAAAAGACTGGGAAGATACGCAGGCATCGACGAGCGAAGAAGCGCTTGAAAAACCGGCTGTCATTGCGTGTGTCGAAGAGGATGCCGGTAATCAGGAATCCGGAGAGGACGAAGAAGAGGTCGACCCCAAGGCCCCCGCGCTCGCGAATCTCGTTCAGCATTCTGAGAATCGGTCCGCCTTTTGCGCCGCCCCCGTAGTGATTCAGAAAGACCATTGTCACGGCGATTGCGCGGATTCCGTCGAGCGCCGGAAAGCGAGTCTTGAAGTCAATTGGAGCGAAGTTCCGGGGGGGCTTGGACATAGTGGATCGAAGCTCGGGGATGATGATGGGCTCTCTGCGTGAGAAACGAACTTGAGCCTTAAGTGTACGTCATAGACCGAGGCTGGCTAGTCATGCTAGAGGCACAGGCTCAGCGCGGAATACGGGGCGTGAGCGTGGGCCGGAATGAGATACGGCTCTGCGACTTTCTCCGATCCGGGCCGAGTAGAGCGATCGCGAAGAGCGGCGCAACCCATGTGGCGAAGAAGGCGCAGAAAACGAGGATTTCCACTCCAAAAGTAAGAAGGTGAATTACGCCAGTGACGCCAGCTTCGGGTGCGATAAAGGTAATAGTAGCGAGACCAAGGAGTCCCCACGGGCTGGCGCGCAGGTCTCCCAAAATTGTATCGTAGGCGGTGAAGAATATGCACCAGATGAGAGGCGCGACTACGAGAACGCCGACCCATCGGGCTAAATGATAAGCCTCTGCGGTGGGGCTGAAGGAGATGCCGGTTTCTGTGTCCCCCTCGCCCTGGCTCTCGCCTGAGATGTCGTGGGCGTACATATTGCCGAAGTTTGTGCCCGGCTTGTCCGGCCAGAAGACATGCGGAACCGCATTCATCAGTTCGAGTTTGATGGGAAGCAGGCCGAAGACCTTGCCCTGGTCGGTGACCTCGATCAGCCGGTCGTCCGGCGAGATCATTTGCAGACGCTCCCAAAAGCCCCCCGGTGTGCTGTAGTACGAGCTCAGCTGTTGCCCCAGAAACACATTCTCCTGTTCATAGTACAGCCGACGGGTTTCCTCCGGGTGTTCTAGAAAAGGGATTGCGATTGCTATTCTGTCGCTTTGGGTCGCACCTTCTGGGACAAAGCCCCGTCCGTACTGCGAAAAAGGGACGAGGTAGTGGAACATGACGAAAATGGCCAAGAGAAACGAGAGCATCTGCCAGGCCGAAAGCCGAAATCGTAGCGCGCAAACGGGGAGTAGCCAGCAAAACAAGGGTGCTAGCATCCCCTGTTTGGAGAAACCTACGACTCCGAGAAAGAAATAATAGGCGGCGCCGATGATAATCGGCAGGTTGGTGGAGCGTGCGCCGCCGCTGCGGCGGATCTCATACATGACGCCAATGATGATGCCCAGCGGGATCAACTGGTTGAGTTGGCCGAAGGCGCTTTCCAGCCTGGCTCCGCTCTCGCCCAGCAGGGCGATGATGAACACGCCCGCGATGCCGAAGGCGATGCATCCCACGGATGCGCGATACATCTCGGATTCTTTCAGCATGCTCTGAAGCAGGCCGGACTTGCGGGAAAAGCGCCGGCTAACGATGACCGCCGCAAGCAAGCCTGTGGCGCTGGCGACATACGCTTCGATGTCCGTGCGCGGGTCGAGCAGATTGGAATCGGCCGGCTCCCCGAGAAAGGCCTTGTAGCAGAGGCCGATAATTACGACCAGGACTGAGTAGGCGAAGACGTATGCGCCCGAGGCTCGGGTAAGCCCCCCAGCGGTGTTGAAGGCTAGGGCGGCGACGAGGATGAAGGCGACGCATCCGACGCTGAAGTAGAGGGCTGTTCCCTCAAGCATCTGGATCGCGAAGAGCGCTACCGCAAAGATAGCGACGCGATTCATCGGGACGTGTTCTGGGAAGGGTATGCGCACGGGCTAGCCCCAGTTTAGCAGGGGAGCGACGCGGGGGGCGGGGTCCATTGCGATCCGAACTATTTGTATAATCATCAAAACCGCTCCATGCCGAGAAAGGCTACCTATTGTCAACCGACATTGATCCGTCAGCCTCCCCGCCGCAGGCATTTCTCCAGTCCCTGCGGCTGCATAGGCTGCTGCGCGGGCTTATCGTGCTGCTCTCAGGCTTCTTTCTTCTTCTCTTCCTCTACACCGCCCTGCGCCGGATACGGTATCCCTTTGAGCTTGAGTGGGTCGAGAGCGGCATGTTGAATTCAGTACGACGTATCACGCAGGGCCAGAAGCTCTACGTCGCGCCTTCGATCGATTTCGTTCCCTTTCTCTATGCGCCGCTTTTTTTCTATGTCGCGGCAGCGTTCACGAAGTTTACCGGTGTCAGCTATGTCGCAATGCGCTTAGTGTCCGCCCTCGCCACGCTGGGGTGTTGCGTCCTCATTTATGCGTTTGTCTTCACCGAGACGCGACGGCGGCTGGCGGCGATTGCCGGTGCGGGTTTGTTTCTGGCGTGCTATCCACTGGTTGAGGGGTTCTACGACATCGGCAGGACGGATTCCCTGTTCGTCTTTTTCATGCTGCTGGCGTTGTTCTTCTCGCGTCGCGGGCATCCTGTGCTGGCTGCCCTGGCGTGGGTCCTCTGCTTCCAGACGAAGCAGACTCTTCTGCCGGTCGCGATCGTGCTGCTGTGCGTTGACTGGCAGCGCCCCCGACGCATCCTTATGGGGCTGGGCACCTTTGTGCTGGCGCTCGGCGGAAGCATTGCGTGGATGAATCACGCCACGCACGGCTGGTACAGCCTTTACCTTTTCCATATAGCGGGCGCTTTCGGGATCTCGTGGCGACAGGCGCTGCTCTTCTTTCCCAATGCCGTACTTGCGCCGATGGGGGTCGCGTTGCTGCTTGGCCTCGCGGCGTGGGCATTGACCGGCGTCCGTCTGCGCAGCCCGGTGGCTTCGTTTTATGCGATCGTGACGGTCGTGCTTTATGGGGCCATCGAATACGTTGCGGCGCATAACGGCGCGTCCGCAAATGCATACATGCCGGTGTACGCATGGACAGCGGTGCTCTTCGGCGTTGCTTTGCATCGGCTGCTGGCGCACCTGGAGCAATCCGATGGGCCGCGCGCCGCGGTGGCGGCGACGGTGGTGCTGGCGGCGGCGGCAACGCAGTTGGCGATGTTTCTCTACAATCCTGGACGCTTCATCCCTCCGCCAGCCGTTCTACAAGCGCGGCAGAGGTTTATCGATCAGGTTCGCGCCATTCCCGGGGATGTCTACATTGTTGACCACAACTACTACGCTGTGATGGCCGGCAAGCAGCCGCATGCCGAAGGACAGTCGGTAGGAACTGCGATGGACATGCCGGGTAAGGCATTTGCCGCGAACATGCGAACGGAGTTTGATAACGCGCTCCGCTCTCATCGGTATAGCGCGGTCATCGTCGACGGATCGCTCTTGTCAGATCCCTATCACTTCCATGATGCCTATCCGTATGCACTTTCGGCCGAGGGGGAAGAGGGGCGGTATCTGACGTCTCAGCCAAGCTGGATTCTTTTGCCCTGCGAAACGGCCGCGGCCATCGCGCCCATGGTGACGCGAGAGGACACGAGCATACGGCCGGGAAAATGCTCTGCCGTACAGCCGTAGCGGGCGCCCTCGGAGGGGACTAGGCAGGTTCCGGTGGAGCGAAAGTGCTCAAATTCCTTTAGGGGTATTTACTTGACGC
>PKWK01000183.1 GCA_003133205.1 Granulicella sp.
GCGGGTCGAGGACGATGAGGTCCGGGCGGTCGCGCTGGGTGACGGCGGCGCGCAGGAAGTCGAGGGTGGAGGCCTTGACCGTGTGTCGATTGGGAAGTTTGCTGGAGGTGAGCGCAGTGAAGGATGGCTCGGCGATCTCTACGGCCGTGATGTGGGCGAAGTGTGGGGCTAAGGCGCTGGTGAAGAGACCGACTCCGGCATAGAGGTCCCAGGCGAGACCGGTCCCGCGGTTAAGTGGTTCCGATGATCCGGATTGCAGTGTGGTTTTCCTTGAGAGAAAACCACGTGAAGAGTCGTCTCCCTGTTGGCTGTCGCCGCGAGACCGGTCGAGACCGCCAGTGCGGTTCGAGGTGACGAGCGCCAGGAGTTCGGGGAGGAGGAAGCGGTTGACCTGGAAGAAGGCGCCGCGGGGGACCCAGTAGGAAGTTGCAGGTTGCAGGTTGATGGTTGTTGGTTGAGGAACGGGCGAAGGCAAAGACGAAATACGGGGATTCTGAGCTGCGCTCAGAATGACAACCTCATCCTTCGTGCCCACGGTGTAGTTGAGGCCGGGGCTGCCCCAGGTTGGGCCGGGCCGGGGCTGCTCGACGCGGCGGCTGCGAGCGGAGCGTGGCGGGATGAGATAGATGCCAGCTCCGACGAGCGCGGAAACGTGGAGGCGCAGGGATTCGCAGAGCGCGGCCAGTTCATCGCGGAACCTGGAGGGCAGGGTCTTTGCGGAGGTGCGGGCGAAGAGGCTGATCTGGAGGCGCGCCTCGGCTGGCGCATCTTCCGGGGTGGTGAAGAGTTCGAGTTGGTCCAAGGTGAACGGCGCTCGCTCGAGCCACGTGGCAGAGCGCTGGTTGACCAGTTCGAGCAGGGTTTCAGCGGCGCGCCAGAGGATGGGCGCGGCGATGGGGCATTCGGTAATGGGGAGGAAGGTAGGCCGGGATTCAGTGGCGGCGCGAGCGAAATGCGGGGGTCTCTCCACTACGGCGGCAGAAGCGCCGCCTTCGGTCGAGATGACGCCTTCATATATAGGTTCAGGAGCATCGGCTCCTGCGGAACTGAGGTAGCCGGCGCGGAGCTGGCCGGCGACTTCGGCAAGGGTGAGGCGGATGCGGTTGCGGTAGGCGAGCGGCGGCGATGCGTGGAGCTGAAGTTCGGGTAGCGCGAGGCCAGTCGCGTCGAGCAGCGTGTGGAGTTGCGCGGCTTTGAGGGCGAGTTGCGCGGGGTAGGTGAGGTGCTGGAGCTGGCATCCGCCGCAGGGGCCGAAGTGGGGGCAGGGCGGCGTGGCGCTGTCTGGCGCAGGGATTGCCGCGGCGATGGTTTCGGGATTGAGGTTGGTCAGCATGGTTCGGACTCGTCTTCGTGGGGCATGTAGAAGAGGCTGAGGCGCGGGAGGGCGTGGGCTTCGAGCAGGCGCTTCTGGAGGAACTGCTGCTGGACCTGCTTGATCTGGACGGCCTGCATCTTGCCGCGATAGGGGGCGAGTTCGCGGGCGGCTTGTTCGCGGAGAGCGACGAGTTGGTCCTCGGGCGTGGCGGTGAGGAGCGCGGCGAAGAGCTTCTCTTCGAGGACGGTGAGGGTGCGGTCCAGGTCTTCGAGGGATGGAACGGCGTGGCCCGGTTGAGAACCCACCTCTGAAGGTCCAGATGTGGGGCACCCAGTTTGGTGGCCCAACTCGCGGAGGCGGGTGGCGGTTTCGGCGGCGGCCTGGGCGGCGGCGGCGGGAAGGTTGGCGGCGGCTTGGTCGAGGCGGGCGGCGTTGCGGGTGAGGTAGAGGGCGATGCGGGCGGCTTCGAAGCCTGATTCGCGGGGGGCTTCGGAATCTGCGGTGGGCGCTGCGCCGATGGCGGCTTCGCGGGATTGTTCGACGGCTTCGAGGACGGCTTGCGCGCACCAGGCGAGGCCGTTGACCTTGCGCGGGCGGCGGGCGCTGCGGAGGCGTTGGGCGTCGTGCTTGTCGAAGGCGGCGTCGATGCCGCGGAGGACGGCTTCGAGGGGAACGCCGGCTTCGCGCCAGGTCTCGATCAGCGCCCAATCGAGCGTGGAGAGCATGAGGAGCGAGCCCCGGCGTTGCTGGAAGCGGTCTTCGATCTCGGTGAAGTAGTTGAAGTAGTTCATAAAGGCCAGTGGTAAGTGGTAAGTGGTCAGTGGTGAGTTGAGTGCGGCAACGAGGTGGATGATGACTGTCGGGTGGTCCCCCCCGGGCGGTATATACCATACAAATACTCAAGACAGTGGACTTATAGTTTGGTATATACCGATTGATATATACTTATTGCGATTGGACGCCTCCTTTTGAATATCCCCTACATCTATTTTACGCTTTTGGAGAGGCTAACCTACCAGGCCTATCTCGTTTAGATGGAGTCAGTTGTGTGGTTTTTTGGCTTGACATCGTTTTTTGCCCGTAAAAACGAGGTGATGGCGGACACAGGACATCCCGCTTGATTGGTGGAGCGGGTCAGTCGTGGTGGGGTTTGGGGTGGCGGGGGTGGTGGTCCTGGTTGCGCTCGTAGATGAGGCGGAGGCCGGTGAGGGTGAGGAGTTCGTCGACCTGCGCGATGTACTTTGAGCCGCCGGCGATGAGGCGGGCGAGGCCTCCGGTGGCGATGGTGCGGGTGTCGGGGCCGAGTTCGGCAATCATGCGCTCGAGGATGCCGTCGACCAGTCCGATGTAGCCGTAGTAGAGGCCGATCTGCAGGTGATCGACGGTGTTGGTGCCGATGACCTTGACGGGCTTTTTGATGTCGACGCGGGGCAGGCGGGCGGCGCGGACGAAGAGAGCGTCGGCGGAGATGCCGAGGCCGGGGGCGATGGCTCCGCCGAGGTATTCGCCTTTGGGGGAGATAACGTCGAAGGTGGTGGCGGTGCCGAAGTCGACGACGATGACGGGTGGGTGGGGGCGGGCTGGAGAAGAAGAAGCAGGTCCCTCCGCTTCGCTGCGGGATGACAATCTGACGAGTTCGTTTGCGGCGACGCAGTTGACGATGCGGTCGGCTCCGACTTCGGCGGGATTGTCGATGAGAATGGGCACGCCGGTGCGGACGCCGGGTTCGACGAAGAGCGGCTTGACGTGGAAGTAGAGTTCGATGGCGTGGCGCAGGGTGGAATCGAGCGGTGGGACGACGGAGGAGACGGCGACGCCGGTGACCTGGGCGATGTCGATGGAGCGGAGCGCGAAGAGGTCGCGGAAGAGGACGCCGATCTCGTCGACGGTGGGGCTGCGGTGGGTGGTGATGCGCCAGTCGGCGATGAGGGTGGCGGGGGCGGGGTCGCTGGGAGTGGCGAGGCGATAGAGGCCGAGAACCGTGTTGGTGTTGCCGACGTCGATGGCTAGGAGCATGTTGGGCTTTCAGGCAAAAGCGAAATACGGGGATCCTTCACTGCGTTCAGGATGACAATCAAGAAAACACTGCGTTCAGGATGACGACAAAAACTACTTAGGGTTCGCGGAGGCCTCCGGAGAGGACGGTGTGGATCTGGCCGTCGTCTCCGGCTACTACCAGGAAGCCGCTGGGGTTGAGGCCGGCGGTGGTGCCAGTATAGCCGGGGTCGCCGTCGCTGGCTTCGACGCGGACGCGCTTGCCTTCGATCCAGGAGCTGTACTGAGTCAGGTCCGAGGTTCGAGGTTCGAGGTTCGAGGTGAGGGCGCGGATTTCTTCGGCTAGTGCGAGGAGGACTGCTGCGGCGAGGGGTTCGCGGCGGAGGGCGGCGCAAACCCAGGTCTCAGACGCGAGACCTGGGGCACCCAGCTCCATAGCTGGCGGGGGGAGTTCGCGGCGCAAGGAGGTGGCGATGGGGTCGAGTTCGGCTGGGAAGGTGGTGTGATTGAGATTGATGCCGATGCCGATGATGGCGTAGCGGAGCATGGCCGGCAGCGGAGGCGCGGCGCGATTGGATGCGGTGTCGATAAGGATGCCGCCGCACTTTTTTCCGTTGAGCAGCAGGTCGTTGGGCCAGCGGATGTCGATCTGCTCGCGGATGCGGAAGCCGAAGGTAGAGGCGATTGCGGACTGCACCGCGAGGGCGACGCGAAGAGACAGGCCGAGTGCGGACTGCATGGGGACGGGCGGCGAGATGAGGGCTGTCATGTAGAGGCCCGTACCTGCTGGGGAGTGCCACGTGTGCGCGCCGCGGCCACGGCCGGCGATCTGCTCGTCGGCGATCCAGACGCCGTGGCGCGAACCTGCCTGGGCGGCTTTGAGAGCGAGGTCGCTGGTGGAGGTGGTGGCGGAGAGGTGGTGCAGATGGCCGGCGAATTCGGTCGCGGTGATGGCTTGTTCCACGGTGCTGAGGTAGAACGGATGGTTTGACACGGTGCGGCTCACAGCAGGTCGGCGGTGATGCGCATGCTGAGGTCGACGGCGGTGGCGGAGTGGGTGAGGGCGCCTACGGAGATGAAGTCGACTCCGGTCTTGGCGTAGTCGGCGACGGTCTTGAGGTTCATATTGCCGGAGGCTTCGACGACGCACCTGGGCAGGGATTTGCGGATGAGCTTGAGGGCGTTCGCTACTTCTTTGGGGGTCATGTTGTCGAGCAGGATGGAGTCGGCGTTGCCGGCGATGGCCTGCGAGAGTTCGACCGGAGTGCGGACTTCAACCTGGACGATCTGGCCGGGTTGGCGGCCTGCGAGCGCGCGCTCGAGCACCGCGGGCAGGCCGCCGCCGAGCGAGATGTGATTGTTCTTGATCAGGATTCCATCCTGCAGATCGAGGCGGTGGTTGATGCCTCCGCCGCAGCAGACGGCGTACTTATCCAGCGCGCGCAGGCCGGGGATGGTCTTGCGAGTGTCGAGGATTTTTGTCTTGGACTTCGTGGCGGCGACGGCGCGGACGTACTCGTTGGTGAGCGTGGCGATGCCGGACATGCGCTGCATCAGGTTGAGGATGACGCGCTCGGTGGAGAGGATGGAGGCGGCGTTGGCGCGGATGACGGCGATGGCCTGGCCTTTTTTGACGCGGACGCCGTCGAAGATTTCGGGATGGGAGATGACGTCGAAGCGGCCTACGGGTTTGGGATAGAGCTTGGCGAAGAGTGAGAGGAACGCGGGGATGCAGCCGATGCCGGCGACGACGCAACTCTCCTTGGCGATGATGGTGGCGGTGGCGCGCAGGGCAGGGTCGACGGTGAGCGCCGTGGTGATGTCGTTGGCGACCTTGTCCTCGAGCAGGGCGGCTTCGAGGAGAGCGGTAATGCGGCGGCTCTTCCAGTCCATGGGGAGATTCTACAGTTGAGGGTTCTTTGTTGTCCGTTGCTCGTTGAACGTTATTCGCGGCGTGAACTGGGCGGACGTTATTAACGCTTGATGTTAGTAACGTAGCTCGATACTATTGATTTGTGATTGCCAGCTTTCGGGATGCGGATACAGAGTTGTTCTGGCGGACGGGTAAGAGCCGTCGCATTCCTGCCGACATTCGGCGTACCGCATGGAAGAAACTGGCGATCCTGAACGCCGCGGTTGAGCTGAGCAACTTGCGCGTTCCGCTGGGTAATCAGCCGGAAGAACTCAAGAAGGACCGCAAGGGGCAGCACAGCATCCGGGTGAACGATCAATACCGGATATGCTTCCGATGGCAGGACGGGAATGCTCACGGTGTAGAGATTGTGGATTACCACTAGGGGGAGGGGACGACATGGCAAAGCAGTTTGCAATTCATCCCGGAGATATTTTGTTTACTGAGTTCATGGAACCGATGGGCCTGACTTCGTATCGTCTGGCGAAGGAGTTGGGCGTGCCGCTTCCGCGGGTCTATGACATCGTGAAGGGCAAGCGCTCGATCTCGGCGGATACGGCACTGAGGCTGGGGGCGTTTTTTGGTCTGCCGGCCCAGTTCTGGATGAATCTGCAGAACGACTACGATCTGCGGACCGCGGATGTTGAAGGATTGGGGCAGATCAGGCCGTTTAAGGCGGCATAAACCCACTTCTCAGAAGCGAGATGTGGGGCATCCGCAAAGGCGAAATACGGGGGTTCTTCGCTTCGCTCAGAATGACAACGTGTAGAGGGACGGCATAAACCCCACTTCTCAGAAGCGAGATGTGGGGCACCCGGACGGCTCAATACAAAAGCAGATTCCCTTCGGGAATGACAAACAAAGAAGGGTTAGCCGAGGGCGTCGAGGGCGGCTTTGGTTTTGTCATAGAGGGTGCGGGTTTCGGCGGCTTGCTTGCGCAGGCCTTCGACGATGTGGGTGGGGGCTTTGGCCATGAAGGACTCGTTGCCTAGCTGGCGATCGGCGGCGGTGAGGCCCTTTTCGTACTTGGCGAGGTCCTTGGTGAGACGCTCGCGTTCGGCGGGGATGTCGATCTGGCGCTCGTAGATCACGGCGACGTCGAAGCTCGCGGTGCTGCGGGCGTTGTTGCCGGTGAGCGGTTCGGCGGAGACTTCGATGGCGCTGACGCGGGCAAGGCGGGCGAGGATGTCCTGGCTGAACTGCAGCGGGTCGAGCGTTTGCGCGTCGCCGTGGATGCGGATGGGCGCGGACTCTTTCTCGGGCACGCCGAGTTCCTTGCGCAGCGCGCGAAGAGTGGTGATGAGTTCCTGCAGGGTCTGCATCTCGGCGAGGGCGGCTTCGTCGCAGGGGTAGTCCTGCGGCTGCGGGTAGCGGGTGAGCGCGATGGACTTTGCGGGCGGAAGGCCGGCGTAGAGCGCGTGCCAGATCTCTTCGGTGAGGAAGGGCATGAACGGCGAGAGCATTCGGAGAGCGGATTCGAATACGGCGACGAGGGTGGTGAGGGCGGCGGCGGTCTGGGAGACGGACTCCTCGGCGGCGTCGCTGGTGGGGAACGGAAGATCGTTGGTGGGCTCGAAGTTGAGGCGGAGCTTGACGATCTCGAGGTACCAGTCGCAGAGGTCGCCCCAGAAGAATTGATAGATGTGGTTGGCGGCTTCGTCGAAGCGATAGTCGGCGAGTGAGGCGTTGACCGCGGCGGAGGTCTGCGAGAGGCGCGCGATGATCCAGCGGGATTCGAGGGCGTCGGTGTCGGGGGAACCCACCCTTTGCGATGAGGCCGCAAAGGATGGGCCACCCAGTTCTGTGGATAGGGCACCCAGATTTGGGAGGGTGACTTCGATGCCGGCTTCGCGGGCTCGTTCGAGGTTCATGAAGAGGAAGCGGGCGGCGTTCCAGATTTTGTTGGCGAAGGCGCGGTAGCCTTCGGTGCGGGCTTCGTTGAAGGCGATGTCGGTGCCGGGGCTGGCCTGCGACGCAAGCGTGAAGCGGACGGCGTCGGTGCCGTATCTGGTGATGATGTCGATGGGGTCGATGACGTTGCCCTTGGTCTTGGACATCTTCTCGCGGTTGGCGTCGCGGATGAGCGCGTGGATGTAGACCTCTTTGAAGGGGACGGCGTCGGCGAGCTTGCGCGGGCTGCCGTCGGGCGTGGGGATGTCGAGCGTGAAGTGGGCGCCGAGCATGATCATGCGGGCCACCCAGAAGAAGAGGATGTCGAAGCCGGTGACGAGGAGGCTGGTGGGGTAGAAGGCGGCGAGATCGGGGGTGAGCCCAGGCGCGCCGGATGCGTCGGTGCCGGGCCAGCCGAAGACCGTGAAGGGGAGCATGCCGGAGGAGAACCAGGTGTCGAG
>PKWK01000280.1 GCA_003133205.1 Granulicella sp.
CTGCGGAATGACAAACAAGGGGTGGAGATTTCTTTTCTGGCGATGGATGTTTCGTTTATCTCGGCTACGCTGGTGTTGCCGGCGGTGTTGCGGGCTCTGGTGCAGGAAGGCGAGACGTGGCGGGGCGAAGGCGTGGTGCTGATCAAGCCGCAGTTCGAGGCGGGGCGCGAGCATGTGGGCAAGGGCGGGATCGTGCGCGAGCAGGCGGGACGAGAGATTGCGATCGAGCGTGTTAAGGCGTGCGTGGCGGAGTTGGGCGGGACGGGCGTGGAGGTGATCGATTCGCCGATTCATGGGATGGAAGGGAATTGGGAGTATCTGCTGCACGCGCGGTTTGATAGCGGCATAGAGGCTTAACACCGATAAAACACCGATTGAACCGATCTTGAATAAGACTTCGATCGGATTGTTCTTGATCGGTGCTCGCCGGTGTTAATCGGTGTTAAGGGTTTAGGCGGCGTGTGGGCGGTACACTGGTTGGCGAGATGCCTTTAGCTGCAATTATTTCGAAGCCTCAGAAACATGAGCTGGGGACGATTCTGCCGGAGCTGCGGGCCTGGCTGCACGAGCGCGGTTGGAGTTGCATTCTGGATCAAGAGAGCGCGGCGTATTTGCCGGACGCTGGCGTGGAAAGCGTGACGCGGGCAGAGTTGGCGGAGCGCAAGCCGGACCTGGTGGTGGTGCTGGGCGGCGATGGCACGCTGCTGGCGGCGGCGCGAGCTTTCGCGCATACCAACATTCCGCTGCTGAGCGTGAACCTGGGGTCACTGGGCTTCCTCACTGAGGTTCCGCTAGCTGAGTTGTACGCCACGCTGCAGGCATGGTGCGAGGGGTGCGCGGCGGTCGAGGTGCGCAGCATGATGCGGGCCGAGTTGTTTTGCGCCGGCCAAGGCAAGGTGACACGGCAGTGGGATGCGCTGAACGATGTGGTGGTGGCGAAAGGCACGATCGCGCGCATGGCCGATTATTCGGTGGCGATCGACGGGCAGTTGGTGGCGGAGTTTCGTGCGGATGGCGTGATCGCGTCTACGCCGACAGGTTCGACCGCATACAACCTGGCGGCGGATGGGCCGATCGTAATGCCCAGCGTGAATTGCATGGTGGTAACGCCGATCTGCCCACACCTGCTGACGATTCGGCCGATCGTGGTACCGGGGGAGTCGGCGATCAGCGTGCGCGTGACGGGTGTGCCGAATGAGACCTATCTGACGGTGGATGGGCAGGAGGCTGTGCCGATGCACGTGGGAGACGAGGTGCGCTGCTGCCGCAGCGAGTACAGCGTGAAGCTGATGCGGCTGCAGCCGAATGGGCTGTTCAATATCCTCCGCTCGAAGCTGAAGTGGGGCGAGCGGTAGAGATTTCTCACCGAAGGCTTCGCCTAATAGCCTATTGGTGCCCTACCGATCTGCAAGGATCAAATTGAGGGCTTCCATGACGGAGACGATGCGGATGTTGAGGTAGTGTTCGACCGAGAGGAGGCCACCGTCTCCGGTAACGATGAGGTCCGCATTGGCAGCAACTGCGGTGCCGATAACCACATCATCGTCGGGGTCGGGGGCGATGCCGGCTAATGGGTGGGGAATCACCAGGTTCGCCGATTGCAAATACGCTTCAACCAATTGGCGAATTGACAACGGTGAAAGGGCGATTCTCGCCGCGAACTTTGTGCGCGACAGAACATCCTCCAACTCTTCGACGAGTGGGGCACTGGTGTGGCGAGAGAAGACGGCCGGCTCATGGGCAAGGAGTTTTCGAGGAGGACCATCCCAGAAAAGGCCGGAGACGACGATATTTGTATCGAGCACGAGACGCTTCAAGGTTTGCGCGCAGCTCGTTTCTCAGCACGCATCGCGGTGATCTCCGCTGCAGCTACTTCTGGAGTGATGATTTCGGAATCATCAACCTCATCCATCTTGCGCATGGCGTTTGAGAGTTGATCTTCGGCCCTGGCTTGAAGTTGTTGGCGGAGTAACTGCTCGAGCGAGGCGGCGGACAACAGGCCCGCGCGTTCGGCTTCCTGCGCGAGTTGGTCCGGCAGATCAATGCGAATTGTGGCCATTGTCTTTTCCTCCCTGCGGCTGTCCCGCGCATTTCATTATCTCAGAATGCGGCTGCGGAAGAGGTAAAACGGATCTTTGCGGTGGCACTAGAACAGGTGGACGATGACCTGGTTGGTGATGAGCGCGGCGACGTAGGCGAAGACGGTCATGTAGGCGAACTGCATGGCGGGGAACTTCCAGCTATTCGTCTCGCGGCGGACCACGGCGAGCGTTGAGGTGCACTGCATCGCGAAGGCGAAGAAGACGACCAGCGCGATGGCTCCGCCTAGGGTCATGTCGTGGCGCAGCGCGGCCTGCAGGCCGAGCGAGTGCGTGGCGGGGTCCACTCCGTAGAGCGTGCCGAGCGTGCCGACGATGACCTCGCGCGCGACGATGGAGCTGAGCAGACCGATGCCGATCTTCCAGTTGAATCCGAGCGGGCGAATGACCGGCTCGATCCAGCGGCCGAGATGTCCGATGACGCTGTCCGCGAGGCTGGAGAGATTGCCGCCGTGGACGGGGATCACGCTGAGCACCCAGACGAGGAAGGTGACGCCGAGAATGACGGTGCCGGCCTTCTTGAGGAAGAGTTTTCCGCGGTCGTAGAGACGCAGCGACAGCGACTGGACGGTCGGCCAGCGATACTGCGGCAACTCGAGGATGAACGGCGCGGTGGATGCCTTCATCACGGATGAGTTGAGCAGCTTCGCAGTGAACAGCGCGGCGAGGAAGCCGAGCGCGTAGAGGCCGAGCATGACGAGGGCACGCAGGCCGACCACTCCGCCGGCGAACATGCGGTTGGGGACGAACGCGGCGATGATGAGCGTGTAGATGGGCAGGCGCGCGGAGCACGTCATAAAGGGCGCGATGAGGATGGTCGCAATGCGCTCGCGTTTGTTCTCGATGGTGCGCGTGGCCATGATGGCTGGCACGGCGCAGGCGTAGGCCGAGAGCAGCGGGATGAACGCTTTGCCGTTGAGGCCGATGGAGCGCATGACGCGGTCCGCGATGAGCGCTGCGCGGGCGAGATAGCCGGAGTCCTCGAGCACACCGATGAAGAGGAACAGCAGCAGGATCTGCGGCAGAAAGACGAGTACCGACTGCACGCCGTTCCACAGGCCATCGCGCAGCAGCAGGCGCAGCCAGTTGTCAGGGAGCAGCAGCGCGGCCTTCGCGCCGGCGTGGGTGAGTACCTTTCCTAGACCGTCCGAGAGCGGCTGGCCGAGGGTGAAGACGACTTGGAAGACGGCGAAGACGACCGCGAGAAAGATGAGCGGGCCGGCGACGCGGTGCAGCAGTACGGAGTCCAGGCGGCGCGTCCACAGCGAAGCCGCGGGCGACTTGTAGTTGGTGCGCGCGGTGACCTGCGTGGCCCAACTGCGGCAGGCGGCGGGGCTCTGCAAGACGGGCAACTGCACGGGGCGGAGCTTGGTGGCGAGTGCGTCGTCGGCGTGCAGGAGAAACTCTGGGATGATCTCGAGCCCCGTGCCCTGTGCCGCGCTGATCAGAGCCACCGGATGCCCAAGCTCTCGCGCCAGTGCGAGGGTGTCCAACTGGCCGCCGCGCGCCTCCATCTGATCGGACATATTCAGCAGCACGAGCGTCGGCAGGCCGATGGAGAAGACGGGCGCGGCAAGCATGAGCTGCCGGTTCAGGTGGGTGGCGTCGAGGACAAGCAGAACGCAGTCGGGCTTGGGGACGCCAGGCATCTTGCCGGTCAGCACTTCGACCGCGACGCGCGCGTCCTCGGAGTACGTGGCGAGCGAGTAGATTCCGGGCAGGTCGATGAGCGTCAGGTCGTTGCGCCCGATGGCCTTCATTCGGCCCGAGTGGTGCTCCACGGTTACGCCGGGATAGTTGGCCACCTTCTGACGCATCCCGGTCAATCGATTGAAAAGGGTGGACTTGCCGGAGTTCGGCGGGCCGATCAGTGCGACGGTTCGAAGGCGCGCTTTGGCGCCGGCAGGCGCGACAGGCGTCTGCTCGATGGGCTCCAGAACCGGGGCGTGGCAACTCATGCGGCGGCTCCAGGTGCGAGCTTCAGGAAGATGTGGCGCGCGGTCTCACTGCGGAGGCCCACTTCGACGCCGTCGATGCGATAGACCGTGGGGTCGCCCGCAGGGGCGCGGCGCAGCACTTCGACGCTGGTGCCGGGCAGAAAACCGAGGTGCGCAAGGTAGTTGCTGACCTCGTCCGGCAGGTCGATGGACTGCACTACGCCTGTGTTGCCGACCTTCGCTTCGCTCAAAGCGGTAATCATCGTCTCATTCATATCGACCAACTGCCATATGCGACCATCTTAGTCCTCTTTATAATACGACATCTTGGGAAAGGATGCTTGTGACGAATATCACAGTTTTTCAGTGCGTTACGGCCACGTGAACCGATCAGGTGGCGGGTTGGGTGTCAGTCGGGGGCGTGATACGGCGGATTTTACCTCGCGTTAACAAAGAGGTTGCCGGCGGTGTGGGATGCTGAACGCATGCGCAACTATTTGATTCGCACACGGCTGCATTTGCTTCTGGCTGTTTTGCTGGTAGCGGTTTTGACCCTGGGCGGTGGAACGGTTGGCGGTTTGGCTGCGTTCGGTCAGTCGCCGCAGCCGCCGGCGACCATTCTGCTGATCCGGCATGCGGAGAAGCTGACGGATGGGCGGATCGATCTTTCGCCGGTGGGATTCGAGCGGGCGAAGGTGATTCCGCAGCTCTTTGGGGGGGCGGGCGCGGCGGCTCCGCACAATCTGCCGAAGCCGGATTTTCTGTTTGCCACGCACTTGAGCGCGCGGTCGAACCGGCCCGTGGAGACGATTACGCGGCTGAGCGAGGCGCTGAAGATGCCGATCAGCCACGAGATCGACGACAAGGACTTTGCGACGCTGGCTGGTGAGTTGCTGAGCGGCAAGTATGCGGGCAAGGTGGTGCTGGTGGCGTGGCACCATGGGTCGATTCCGAGGCTGGCGAAGGCGCTGGGAGCGACTCCGCCGTACGATCCGTGGCCGGATACGCAGTTCGACCGGGTGTGGCGGATCGACTACAAGGATGGCAAGGCGGTGCTGACGGATCTGCCGCAGGGATTGATGCCGGGGGATTCGAAGTAGCACTTCGTGCCGTTCTCGACGCGCTCTCGCGCGTGAAAGACACAAGCAGGCTTGCACTACTTCAGCGAATACGACTGCCCAGGGGGACTTCGTCGGAGAAGGTGGCGAGGACGGGCTTGCTGGAGTGGTCTTCACCGGATGCGGCGAGCAGCATGCCGTGGGATTCGAGACCGCGCATCTTGCGTGGGGCGAGGTTGGCGATGATGGCGATGCGCTTTCCGATGAGCTCTTCGGGGGCGTAGTACTCGGCGATGCCGGCGAGGATCTGGCGGCGTTCGGTGCCGAGATCGACCTCGAGGCGGAGGAGTTTGTCGGCCTTGGGGATGCGCTCGGCGACGACGATCTGCGCGACGCGGAGGTCTACTTTGGCGAAGTCGTCGATGGTGATGGTCGAGGAGGTACTAGGTTCGAGGTTCGAGGTTCGAGGTGTGGCGGGCGGAGCGTCGGTGGACGGACTAACCGCGTTGAGGGCCTCGGCGGTGGGCTCGGAGGATGTGGGTGCGGGGGCCGGTGTTGAGGTGGTGGGGTTTTCCATGTCGGTCATAATCTGGGCGAGTCCTTTGTCTGCTCGGGGGAAGATGGGGGCGAGCGGGCCGAGTTTGGTGCCGGGTTTCAGGCCGCCCCATTGGAGGTTCTTCAGTTCGCCGTTCCGTGCTGCTTCTTCGATGTCGTCCAGGCCCAGCTGGCGCCAGACGGAGGCGGTGGCGTAAGGGATGAATGGATAGAGGAGAGCCGTGAGTATCCGGATTGACTCAACAGCCGTATAAAGAACCTCATTCATCTTCTGTCGATCGGTAGAATCACCTGATTTGGCGAGCTTCCATGGAGCGTTTGCGGATAGATAACCGTCAACTATTCCAATTCTCAAGGCGATTATTGAAGTTAGGTTTGGCACAGAAGAATCTCTAATTGACTCCGAACCACTCGCTAATTGCCTGATTGTTTCAATAATTGTTTGGGTGCCGCTGATAGATTCTTTTAGAATCTCTCTCCCGTTCTCCATTACAAATGATTTTTCACTTTGACAAAGCCATGGTTCAACAGCAGCAATGATCGCTCCATTTTGATTCTGCTGAATCAGATTAAGTGTGCGGCTGACGAGGTTGCCGTAGCCGTTGGCGAGGTCNNGATGAGGGCGTCGAAGCTGAAGCTGCCGTCCTGGCCGAAGGGGATTTCGCGGAGGAGGAAGTAGCGAAGGACGTCGGCGGCGAAGAGGTCTTGTTGGGCTTTGGTGGGCGGGTTTGAGAGCGATGTCCCGGGGGCTAAAGCCCCTTCCCTTTTGGCCGCTGATTCACCGGGCTGAAGCCCGGTGCTATCCAAAGACTCCGGCGCGGCGGTGTCGGAAGCGGGCACGGGTGGGCACAGGGGGCCGAAGGCGTCGAGGATGGTTTCGGTGCGGACTACGTTGCCGCGGGATTTGGACATCTTCGATTCCTCGAAGAGAAGCCAGCCGTTGGCGACTACGGACTTGGGCAGCGGCAGGCCGGCGGCCATCAGGAAGGCGGGCCAGTAGACGCAGTGGAAGCGAGTGATCTCTTTGCCGACGAGATGGAGATCGGCGGGCCAGTAGCGTTCGAACTTGGCGATGTCGGCGGGATCGTCCGAGCCGTAGCCGATGGCGGTGATGTAGTTGGCGAGGGCGTCGAGCCAGACGTAGACGACGTGCTTCTCGTTGCTGGGTACCGGAATTCCCCAGTCGAAGGTGGTGCGCGAGATGGAGAGGTCTCGAATTCCGCCGCGGAGGAAGCTTAGGACTTCGTTCTTTGTAGTCTCGGGTTGGACGTGGAGCGCGCCGCTCTCGATGAGGTCGATGAGGGGCTGCTGGTAGTCGGAGAGGCGGAAAAAGTAGTTTTCTTCGGTGACGGTTTCGGTGGGCTTGCCGTCGGGGCCGATGGTGCCGGGAGGGCCTTCGACGAACATCTCCTCGCCGACCGAGTACTGGCCGGTGTAAGTGCTGAGGTAGATGGCGCCGCGGGCTTCGAGGTCGCGCCAGAGCTTCTGCACGCCGCGCTTGTGGCGCTCGTCGGTGGTGCGGATGTAGTCGTCGTTGGTGATGCCCATGCGCTTCCAGAGGTTCTGGAAGGTGGCGGAGAC
>PKWK01000125.1:0-763 GCA_003133205.1 Granulicella sp.
ACGGCGGCGGTTTCTTCAACGCGAATAGCTCTCATCCGTTTGAGAATCCGACCCCGCTGACCAACCTGATCGAGATGCTTTCGATGTTTCTGATCCCGGCGGCCTTCTGCGTCACGCTGGGCAGGATGGTGAGCTCGCCGGGGCACGGATGGGCTGTCTTTGCTGCGATGTCGGTGCTATGGTTCGCGGGCGTGGCGACCTGTTACTGGGCAGAGGCGCAGCCGAATCCGCTGCTGCATGGCGTGAATCAACGCGTGGCGCAGATGGGTGCGGCGCAATCACCGGGCGGCAATATGGAGGGCAAGGAGGTGCGCTTCGGAGTTGCCAATTCCGCGCTGTGGGCGACGGTGGCGACGGATACCAGCACGGGCGCGGTGAACTCGATGCACGACTCCTACATGCCACTGGGCGGGATGGTGCCGCTGGTGAACATGATGATGGGCGAGGTCATCTTCGGCGGAGTCGGCTCAGGCATGTACGGGATGCTGATCTTAGTCATCGTGACGGTCTTCATCGCGGGGTTGATGGTTGGACGAACGCCGGAGTACCTGGGCAAGAAGGTGCAGGCGTATGAAGTGCAGCTGTCCATGCTCTACGTGCTGATCTTTCCGTTGATTATCCTGGGGTTTGCTGCGGTGTCGGTGTTGGCGCCGAGCTTTGGGACGTCGAGCCTGGCGAACCACGGGCCCCATGGATTGTCGGAAATTTTGTATGCATACACCTCGGCAGCGGCGAACAATGGATCGGCGTTTGCCGGGCTGAA
>PKWK01000125.1:791-5801 GCA_003133205.1 Granulicella sp.
GCTGTTTACGGTGCTACTGACCAGCGTGATTTTGATCGTTGGCGCGCTGACGTTCTTTCCCGCGCTCAGTCTCGGACCTATTCTCGAACACCTGCTGCTGAGAGCAGGGTCGAGTTTCTAGCGCAACAGAGCCCGGCCTAATCCGAAATGCAAGGAGATCCGATGCACGCAACACACACAGGAACGTCGAAGAAGCGGGCGCTTTTTGAATCGTCCATCGTTCGCCGCGCAGCCGTCGATTCGCTGAAGAAGCTGAATCCCTTGCTGATGGCGAAGAACCCGGTGATGTTTGTGGTCGAGGTGGGCTCGGTCGTCACCACGGCGCTGCTGGTGCTGCCTCACCACGCGGGACACTTTGGCTTCAATCTGCAGATCACGCTGTGGCTGTGGTTCACGGTGCTGTTCGCGAACTTTGCCGAGGCCATGGCGGAGGGACGGGGCAAGGCCCAGGCGGATGCGCTGCGCAAGGCGAAGTCGGAGACAACGGCGTACAAGCTGAAGCCGAATGGCGAGGGGGAAGAGGTTGCAAGCTCGCATCTGCGCGTGGACGACAGAGTCCGCGTGGTCGCCGGGCAGATGATTCCCGGTGATGGCGAGGTGATCGAGGGCGTCGCGTCGGTGGACGAGTCGGCCATCACCGGTGAGTCGGCACCCGTCATCCGCGAGGCTGGCGGCGACCGGTCGGCGGTGACCGGCGGCACGCGCGTGCTCAGCGACATGATTGTGGTGAAGATCACAGCGAACCCTGGCGAGACGTTTCTGGACCGCATGATCGCGCTCGTCGAAGGTGCCGAACGGCAGAAGACGCCCAACGAGATTGCCCTGAATATTCTGCTGGCCGGACTGACCATCATCTTTCTGCTGGCCGTGGTCACGCTGGAGCCTTTCGCGGTGTACTCCGGTGCGCCGCAGACGGCGTTCGTGCTGATCTCGCTGCTTGTGTGCCTGATCCCAACCACCATCGGCGGTCTGCTCTCGGCGATTGGCATTGCTGGCATGGATCGCCTCGTCCAGCACAATGTGCTGGCCGTCTCCGGCCGAGCGGTGGAGGCCGCGGGCGACGTGAATACTCTGCTTCTGGACAAGACCGGGACCATCACACTGGGCAACCGGCAGGCCTCGGAGTTCCTGACCGCGGCGGGTGTGACGGCGGAAGAACTGGCGGACGCGGCGCAGCTCTCGTCGCTGCCCGACGAGACCCCAGAGGGCCGCTCGATTGTGGTGCTGGCCAAGGACCAGTACGGCCTGCGCGGACGCGAGCTGGCCAACCTCAATGTGGAGTACATTCCGTTCAGCGCACTGACCCGTATGTCGGGCATCGACATGGATGGGTGCAGCATTCGCAAGGGCGCGGCGGATGCAATCGACAATTACCTGAAGCAGAACGGAGATGGATCAGGCAGGGGGCTGCCGGATGAGGTGCGTGCGACCGTGGACAAGGTGGCGCGCAGCGGAGGGACGCCGCTGGTGGTGGCGAAGAACGGGCGCGCGCTGGGCGTCATTCATCTGAAGGACATCGTGAAGGGCGGCATGAAGGAGCGCTTCGAGCAGCTGCGCGCGATGGGCATCAGAACCATCATGATTACCGGCGACAATCCGCTGACCGCTGCGGCGATTGCGCGCGAAGCGGGCGTGGACGACTTTCTCGCCGAGGCCAAGCCCAAGGACANNGACGGCACCAACGACGCTCCGGCGCTGGCGCAGGCGGACGTAGGCGTGGCCATGAACAGCGGCACGCAGGCGGCGAAAGAGGCGGGCAATATGGTGGATCTCGACTCCAACCCGACCAAGCTGATCGAGATTGTGGGCATCGGCAAGCAACTGCTGATGACGCGCGGCGCGCTGACGACGTTTTCGATCGCGAACGATGTGGCCAAGTACTTCGCGATCATTCCCGCGATGTTCATGGTGGTGTTTCCGCAACTGGCAGTGATCAACGTGATGCATCTGCGGTCGCCGGAGTCGGCGATTCTGTCGGCGGTGATCTTCAATGCGCTTATCATCGTCGCGTTGATTCCGCTGGCGCTGCGCGGCGTCAGCTACAAGCCGATGTCGGCGGCGGCGCTGCTGAAACGCAATATGCTCCTCTATGGATTGGGCGGGATCGTTGCCCCGTTCGTTGGAATCAAGCTGATCGACATGCTTATTGCGTCGATCCATCTGGTGTAAGGCAGGGAACAGGGAACAGGAAACAGAGGAAAGAGCGATGAAGAAGCATATTGTTACGGCGGTGCTGTATACGGTGGTGACGGCTGTGCTGCTGGGCGTTGTCTATCCGCTGGCGATTACGGGACTGGCGCATGTGTTCTTCCCCAAGCAGGCCGAGGGTTCGTTGATCGAGCGCAACGGAACGTTGGTGGGGTCGCACCTGATCGGGCAGACGTTCAGCGGGCCGGGGTACTTCTGGTCGCGCCCATCGGCTGCGGGGAATGGCTACGATGCGGGGAATTCGGGGGGATCGAACTATGCACCCACCAACAGCGCGCTGGCAACACGCGTGGCGGCGACGGTGCAGACGCTCAACCCCAAGGGGATCAATGGGCCGGTTCCCATCGATCTGGCGACGGCGTCGGGGTCGGGGCTGGACCCGGACATCTCACCCGCCGCGGCGTTCTATCAGGTGGCGCGCGTGGCCTCCGAGCGGCACATGAGCGAAGACGCAGTGCGCAACCTGGTTACGACGCATATAACTCCGCGCCAGTTCGGGCTGCTGGGAGAGCCGCGAGTGAATGTTCTTGAACTGAATCTGGACCTGGACAACGCAACCAAGCAAGTGTCCGTGCTGCCTGGCCATCTGGATGTGACCAAGTAGGCTCCTGACTCCCAACGGATGAACCGCCTGTACTGTCTGCTCTTCGGCAACTTCAATTCTCAGGTTTCTGCGGCTGGCCGGGCTACGTCGAACCAACTCCGACCCGTTTCCCAACCCACAGTTTCTGGAACAACGTTTTCGACTCCGTTCGTTGTCCCGTTTTCATTGGGATACAACCAATGCTTTGGCAAGCCTTCTGAGACGGTGAGTGCTGTTTCTAAAGCAGTTGTGGTGTTTCAAAAGGGTCAAACAAGGCGTTAGTGTTGAAGCATCCTTTCGGAACACCCCCACCGGGGTATTCTTGACTCGCCTAGCCAAAGAGACAATCAGCTCGTTCGCGGGAGAGCGGCGCGGAGCAGCGACACGCTCACCGGTCCAAGCCTGATGGGCTGGTCGAACTTGTCCCGCTGCGTGCGACTCATCTCGTAGACCACGCGGTCATCCGGCTTCTCACCCCACCACATTGCCGCTGCCGCAAATACGGTAGCGGTCCGCACCTCCACGTCATCCTCGGTGAGTGAGTAGAACTTTGTGGTTTGCATAGGATGATTCTAGTCGTGGAGCTCCCGCATTGACTTTCCTGCCCTCGCCCATCTTCCGTCCTTCATCGAGATGTCTCACCCAGCCTGTCCAGGAGTTGCTCCTGATCTTTGCGGATGTATTCGCGTGCTTCGGCTATCCCGAACCATCGTCCTTCGTCGGCCTCCGGGATCTCAAGCGAGTGCGCGGAGTGTGGAGGCCATTCGATCAGGCAGGTGTTGCTCACCAGGTTGCCCGGATCGCAGTCGCCCTCGAAAGCCCACACGGTGACCATCTTGCCACTTGTCTGCTTGATCGATCCCAGGTCGATAAATCTCCCGGTAGCTGTGAAGCCCGTCTCCTCCCGGAACTCTCGCCTCGCTGCAACGAGTGGGTCTTCGTCCTTCTCGTACTCACCCTTGGGGATAGCCCAGGCACCCTTGTCCTTCTTCGCAAAGTACGGGCCGCCGGGATGAATCAGGAACACTTCCAGTTCACGATTCGGCTTGCGATACATCAGGAGACCTGCGCTGCGTTTCGCCATTGAGACCATTGGTGGTGAGAATGTTTCAAACCTTAGCACGAGCAGCCCCGAACTACGGCTGCGCACGTCATCCAGCTCCGACGGGAGCGACTATGCCGCAGCGGTCCGGAGCCACTGCTCCATCTGGTTGTGGTCCACCAGGCCAGCCTGCTGAAAGACGGTGCGGCTGCCGGAGAGCACGACGAAGTTTGGAATGCCGCGAACCTGGAAACGGGCTGAGAGCTGAGGGTTGGTTTCGGTGTCCACCTTCAGGACCAAGGCCTTGCCGGCCATGTCGGATGCCGTACGGGCGACCTCGGGAGCTGCAGCCCGGCAGGGTCCGCACCAGTCTGCCCAGAAGTCGACGAGGATCGGTACGGTAGCGCCTTGGACGACTTCCTCAAAGAGTGAAGCGTCCACCGGGAGCGGCTCAGCCAGCGGAGGAAGTGGGGCTTTGCAGGCTCCGCATCTCCCGGTACTACTGAGATGCTTGGCGGAGACGCGGTTCTTCTGGTTGCAGTNNTTCGTGCATGTTGGATGCGCGGCGGGACAGAAAGTTCCACACTCGCCCGGCGTGCAGCCCGTGGTCGTGTCGCGAGATCCGGCCTTGTGGACTCCCCGCTCACCCGGATGAGGTGAACACGCGCTTCGCCTCATCCGGGGTCACCACTACGCCACGTCGAAGAACTCCAGCGACTCGTCATCCAGCCAGTCCTGAGTGTTGCCGCCAAACAGTACACGCTGCCGCAATGACTCCAGTGCGGTCTCAGCCCCGGGTGTTGCCACGGCGTCCCAGACCCCCTCCATGGCGTCGTTGAGGGCTACCTGAAGCTCGGCCCAATCAGACGGTGTCTCCTTCAGCTGGGCCTTGAGAGCAACAACGTTTTCGAGCGACCACAGATCGTCGCGCTTCATGCAATTGAGCACCGCCGCCACGAAGGGCGCAGGGTAAGAGGTCACGCCAGCGAGAATTACCGGCGAGTCAGTGCCGATGACAATGGCGCTTAGCATCACGGCCGCGACGGAACAGAAACACGTTCCCCGGTCATCTCCGGGAATACAGGCTGGTTCGTGATCGAAGTATTCGTGAAGCCACTGGGATGCATCAGCGAGTGGCATGATCGGCGAGAGAGGGTTAGCAGCCCGTGGTGCAATG
>PKWK01000237.1 GCA_003133205.1 Granulicella sp.
CAACGGCGGCACGCGCCTGTTCGGTATCTCCGGCCACGTCGAGCGGCCGGGCGTCTACGAACTGCCCATGGGCTATTCCCTGCGCAAGGCGATCTACGAGGTCGCCGGCGGCATCAAGGGCGGCAAGCAGCTCAAGGCCGTCGTGCCCGGCGGCGCGTCGTGCCCGGTGCTGCGCGCCGATGAGATCGACGTCGGCCTCGACTTCGACCAGATGGCGAAGGCGGGCACCATGCTCGGTTCCGGTGGAATCGTTGTCCTCGACGAGACCGTGTCGATCGTAGAATTTGCCCTGCGAACGATCAAGTTCTACCAGCACGAAAGCTGCGGCTGGTGCATCCCGTGCCGCGAGGGCACCGACTGGATCAAGAAGACGCTGACGCGCGTGTACGAAGGCGGCGGCCAGAAGAAGGACATCGACAACGTCCAGTACCTCGCCGAAAACATGATGGGCCGGACGTTCTGCCCGCTCGGCGATGCGGCGGCGATGCCCACGTTGGGCTTCGTCAAAAAGTTCCGCAAAGAGTTTGAAGACTACATCGACGGCAAGCGCGCAGGAACGCCGGTGATGACGGAGCAGGAGTTAGTTGGAGCGGGCCATTGAGAACGCAAGGCCCGAGCAATTTCGTAGTGTTTGCAATGGTAGTAGTAGCAATCGTCCTGGTGTGGTTTGCGTGGACTAGAACCCATCCTCATCGAAGCGCCGATCAGCAGATTTTGATTCAAAAGTCGCACCAGAATTGAACGCCGCAGGATATAGGGATTTTAGATGGCTGATGTAACCATTACCGTTGACGGCAAAAAGATCACCGCACCCGCGGGCACACTGCTGATTGAGGTGTGCAGGGGCGCGGGCATCGAGATTCCGGCGTTCTGCTACTACCCGGGCCTCTCGCTGCAGGCCGCCTGCCGCATGTGCGTCGTCCGCCAGGAGAAAGTGCCCAAACTGCAGACCGCGTGCACCACGCAGGTCGCCGAGGGTCAGGTCTTCTTCACGGACACGCCGGAGGTTATCCAGGCGCGCAAGGCCACGCTGCAGTTGCTGCTCGGCAATCATCCGCTCGACTGCCCCGTCTGCGATGCCGGCGGCGAGTGCGAACTGCAAGACATGACCTTCAAGTACGGCGCCGCGGACAGCTTCTACGCCGAGCCCAAGAATCATCGCGAGGAGCAGCAGTGGTCGCCCGTCGTCTACTTCGATCGGCCGCGCTGCATCCTCTGCTACCGCTGCGTGCGCATGTGCGGCGAAGGCATGGACGTCTTCGCGCTGGGCGTCGAGAACCGCGGCGCAGCGTCCATCATCGCGCCGAATGTCCCGGCTCACCTTGCGCCCGACAATCTAGCCCACGTAGACTGCGAGCAGTGCGGCATGTGCATTGACGCCTGCCCTGTCGGCGCGCTGACCTCCGGCACCTATCGCTACAAGACGCGCCCGTGGGAGATGAATCACGTCGCCACCATCTGCACACACTGCGGGGATGGCTGCAAGACCACCCTCGGCGTGCGCTCCACCTCAGACGGCTCCGAAATCGTGCGCGGCGACAATCGCGACAAGTCGGGTATCAACGGTGATTTCCTCTGTAACAAAGGCCGTTACGCATTCGACTTTGCCAACTCGACCGAGCGAATCACGCATCCGCTGGTCCGCCAGCCCAACGGCGAAATGAAGGTGGTCAGTTGGGAAGAAGCTCTCACCCACGTCGGCACGAAGTTCGCCCAGTTGCGCGACACCCGCGGTGGCACGAGCATCGGCGTCATCGGCGGCAATCGCCTGACCAACGAAGAAGCTTACCTGCTGCAGAAGTTCGCGCGGTCCGTCCTGCAAACTAATAACATCGACCACCACCGCACCGCGGACTACGTCGCCTTCGCGCAGGCGCTCGCAGGGACCACTGGCCGCACGGCCTCGCTGCGCGACACCCTTACATCGAAGGCGGTTCTCCTCGCCGGTGGCGACCCAACCAACCAGAGCCCCGCGACCGCGTGGAATCTTCGCACAGCCGTACGCCTCAATGGAGCGAAGCTCTACATCGCGAATACTGCGGAGATCAAACTTCGCCGCCAGGCCAAGGCCTTCCTTCAGGTCGCAGAATTCGGCTATGGCTCGCTAGCCAGGTATCTTGCCGGCGACAGTTCTTCCGCGAACACTGCGGCTGCCGATGCTTCCGCTCTGGCAAGTTTCCGCGACGCAGTTAAGTCCGAGGAGAACCTCCTCATCCTTATCGGCTCGGAGTTGCGCGGCGCCGAACTAAAACGGCTCATCGACTTCGGCCTCACCATCCCCGGCGCGAAGTTCGCCCTGCTCGCCGACTACGCAAACTCACGTGGCGCGGCCGACATGGGACTTCTACCCGACATGCTTCCCGGCTACACACCAGCGCTTGGCAACGCAAGCTTCGGCGAATATGCAGTTCCTGACACCGCTGGCCTCGATTTGCTCGGGATATTCGACGCAGCCGCCAATGGCAATCTCTCCGCACTCTACGTCGTGGGATCGAATCCCATCGCCCGCTACGGCGTAGATGCAAACGCCCTCAAAGATACCTTCGTAGTGGTGCAGGAGATGTTCCTGACCGAGACCGCAGCGCTGGCCGACGTCGTTCTTCCCGCCGCGAACCTCTACGAGAAGTCCGGCTCCGTAACCAACAGCTACGGCGACCTGCAGCAGGTGAAGAAGGCAGGCGACCGCGCCGGCGTACGCACTGACTTCGAGATGATCGTTCGCATCGCCGACAAGATGGGTGCCGATGTCGGCAAGCTCGTTCCCTTCGGCACCGGAGTTCGCGCCGACATGGGCCAGACCCGCGGCGCACAGTCCGGCGAGGCAGATCGCCACGCCGTCTGGCTGACCGCCAACAACCTTGAGCCGCGGCTCAGCCCCTTCGATCCTTACGCGATCCTCGACGAGATCCAGCGGCTGGTGCCAGGCTACGACCTGATGCGGCTGCAACTGCTCTCGGGCAACGACCAGCACCTCTCACCCGCCGCAATCCCGGTCAAAGACGCCGCGGGCTTGGTACAGATATCCAACCGCCGCGATCTTGTGCTTCCGGCCAACGACACGCTGTTCACATCCGGAACGCTTGGCCGCTACTCCGCTATGCTCAAAGACCTGCAACAGAACGAATCCCGGCGTCACCTTCCCCAGACCGATCAGACAGCGGCCGACTAGAACTAGAGAGAACCCTTGAGCCATCTAACCAACTTCGAAGGCTTCCTGCTCTTGAGCGTGCTCAAGGTCGGCGTTGTGCTGGTCATTACACTGATGTCCGTGGCGTACACTGTGCTGCTCGAGCGAAAACTCCTGGGCCGCATGCAGAATCGTTGGGGCCCCAGCCGCGTCGGCCCGTTCGGCCTGCTCCAGCCCCTCGTCGACGGGGCAAAGCTCTTCCTCAAAGAAGACCTCATGCCATTTGCAGTGGAGCGCCCCCTGTTCCTGGTCGCTCCGGTGATTGCATTGGGCTGCGCACTCATATCAGTCGGCGTGGTCCCATTCGGCGCGATCACCCGCGTCTCTCTCCATGGCGGTCCGGGCGTGGATATCTTCGAGATTGCCAACGTCAATATCGGGCTTCTCGTGATTCTCGGCATCACTTCGATCGGCGTGTACGGCATCGCCCTCTCCGGTTGGTCGTCAAACAACAAGTATTCGCTGCTAGGCTCGCTACGTTCGACTGCGCAAGTCGTCAGTTACGAGCTCGCTCTCGGCCTGTCCCTCGTCGGCGTCGTCCTGCGCGCGCAGTCCCTGAACCTCCGCACCATCGTCGACAGCCAGTCGGCGCACGGAGCGCTCTCCTGGAATATCTTCGGCGGCTTCCAGTTCGTCGCCTTCTTCATCTACCTGATGGCGGCCTACGCCGAGACCAACCGCGCACCCTTCGACCTGCCCGAGGCCGAGACCGAACTCGTAGCCGGCTACCACACCGAATATAGTTCGATGAAGTTTGCCATGTTCTTCATGGCCGAATACGCCAACATGATCACCGTAGGCTGCGTCGCCACACTGCTCTTCTTCGGCGGTGCATCCAGCCCCTTCGGCCATCTCATTCCAGCTATCGGCGGCGCAGTCGTACAGGCGATTCTGCCGGTCTGCTGGTTTGTCGCCAAAGTTTTTGCCTTTCTCGCCCTCTACATCTGGGTGCGGGCCACCCTGCCGCGCTTTCGCTATGACCAACTGATGAGCTTCGGCTGGAAGTTTCTGCTGCCGCTCGCCATGGCCAACATCATCGTCACCAGCTTCGTCCTCGCAATGCGGGGCTAAGCCGCTACTGCTTTACAATCAAAAGATACGCAACGATTATCGCCCGCTTTAGAGATTGTTTTGTGTCTCACAGAAGGATCGACGAAACGTCATGCAACTCGCACTCTTCATTATCTTTGGCGCATTGGCACTCGGAGGAGCATTGAACCTGCTCTTTCAACGCCACCCCATCAACAGCGCCCTGTCGCTGGTGGTCGTGATGATGTCGCTCGCGGTGCTCTACTGGTCGCTCGGCGCGGAGTTCCTCGCCGCCGCCCAGGTCATCGTCTACTCGGGCGCGATTATGGTGCTCTTCGTCTTCGTCATCATGCTACTGAACGCAGGCGAAGAGGAGCAGACACACGGCAGTCGCGCCGCCTATACCGTCGGCATCCCCGGCGCCGCGGCCATCTTCTGCCTGCTCAGTTTTGTTTTTTTGTCGGAACGCGGCGCGCTCAAGACCTCCAACATCGGCGGCGATCTCGGCAACGGCGTGGATAATATCGCTGCGGTCAGCGCGATGCTCTTCACCAAGCAGTTACTTCCCTTCGAGGTCACATCCATCCTCATCCTCGTAGCAATTCTCGGCGCGGTCGTGCTCGCGCGGAAGGAGCAGTAGCATGGTCCCCACCGCCTACTACCTCATTCTCGCCGCAATGCTCTTCTCGATCGGCATCGCTGCCTTCCTCATCAAGCGCAACGTCATCACCATCTTTATCTCCATTGAACTCATGCTCAATGCGGTCAATCTGACCTTCGTCGCCTTTGCCCACATGTGGCACCAGGTCAGCGGGCAGATCTTCGTCTTCTTCGTGATGGTGGTCGCGGCTGCTGAAGCCGCGGTCGGACTAGCCATCATCATCTCCATCTTCCGCACGCGCCAGACGCTCAACGTCGACGAGATTGACCTGATGAAATCATGAACCTCAAACTGGAAACTCTCATCTGGTTCATCCCGCTTCTACCCTTCGCCGGCTTCCTGATCAACGGAACCCTGGGGCGAAAGCTGCCGCGGGCCGTCGTCAGCGCCGTGGCGCTACTGTTCACGGCGCTGCCCGCCGCGATCGTAACGCGACTCTGGATTGTGATGCGCACCGCCGGTGCGCCCGAAATCATTCAGATCGCAAGCCGGCCATGGATCAGAATCACCGGCTTCCAAGTCGATTTCGCCTTCACCGTCGATCACCTCACCCTCATCATGCTCGCCGTGGTCACCGGCGTCGGCTTCATCATCCACATCTACTCAGTCGGATACATGGCCCACGAAGAGGGCTACTGGCGCTTCTTCGCCTACCTCAACCTCTTCATGTTCTTCATGTCGGTGCTGGTCCTCGCAGAGAGCTTTCTCCTGCTCTTCGTAGGCTGGGAGGGCGTCGGTCTCGCAAGCTACCTGCTAATCGGCTTCTACTTCAGGAAGACGTCCGCCGCGAACGCCGGCAAGAAGGCCTTCATCGTCAATCGCATCGGCGACTTCGGCTTTCTGCTCGCGATGTTCCTCATAGTCGTCCACTTCGGCTCGCTCAGCTTCACCCAGGTCTTCTCGGCCATCGCGCTGCACCCGGAGTGGCAGGGCGTTCGTTTTCTTACGGCCATCGCGCTCCTTCTCGTCCTGGGTGCCGCAGGCAAGTCCGCACAGATTCCGCTGTACATCTGGCTGCCCGATGCGATGGAAGGTCCCACCCCCGTCTCCGCGCTGATTCACGCCGCCACCATGGTCACTGCCGGCATCTACATGGTAGCCCGCTGCCATGTCCTCTTCGACCACTCCCCCGCCGCGCTCACGGTAGTCGCCTGTATGGGCGCCGCTACAGCGATCTTCGCCGCATCCATCGGCATGGTGCAGCACGACATCAAGCGTGTCCTCGCGTACTCCACCATCTCGCAGCTTGGATATATGTTCATGGCCTGCGGAGTTGGAGCCTATGCCGCCGGCATCTTCCACCTACTCACGCACGCGTTCTTCAAAGCGTTGCTCTTCCTCGCGGCCGGGTCCGTCATTCACGCCCTCTCCGGAGAGCAAGACATGCGCAATATGGGCGGCCTGCGCACACGGACTCCCATCACCTTCTGGACGATGAGCGCCGGCGTCTTTGCCATCACGGGCATCCCTCCATTCGCCGGCTTCTTCTCGAAAGACGAGATCCTCTATCGCACCTTCGTCTCACCCAACCCGCTGCACATCCTCCTCTGGATCGTTGGCCTCGTCACCGCAGGCATGACCTCCTTCTACATGTTCCGTCTCTGGTTCAAAACCTTCTTCGGCAAACCGCGCTACGAGCGCGATGAACTTGAACATCATGGCGCAGCGGTTCATGCGCGGTCGACGACAACCCTTACCATGGTGGCCGAACACGACGACGACCAGGCCGCACATCCTCACGGAGTTCACGAATCACCCTGGATCATGCTTTTTCCCCTCGTCATCCTGGCGATCCTCTCCGTTATCGGCGGATGGGTCGGCGTGCCTGCCGCGCAAGGCGGCCACAACGAGATTGAGCACTTCCTCGATCCCGTATTTGCAACCGGAGCAGCAACGCAAGCTGTTACGTCAACTACCGGCCATGGACTTGAACTCACTCTCGCAGCCATCTCCGTGCTCGTTGCGCTAGCCGGCTTCTACTTCGCCTACCTCTGTTACTACAAGAAGCCCGGCACCGCGGCCGCGCTCGCAGACCGCGCCCAACCCGCATACTCAATTCTCAAAAACAAGTACTGGGTCGATGAGTTCTACAACAATTTCCTCGTCACCCCTTTACTAATGACTACCCGCGGCATGCTCGAACTTATCTTCGACCGCGGAATCGTCAATGGCTCGGCCAGGGCCGCAGGCATGGCAACGCGAGGCTTCGCCTGGGCCACCCGAAAGCAGATTTCAGGCAACATTCGTTCCTACGCGGGCTGGCTCGCTTTCGGTGCCGCCGCTGTAATTGCCGCGATGATCTTTGGCCGCTCCCTGTGGGTGCACCTGTGAGGAAACGATGAACATTGATCACACCATCCTGACCCTCATCGTCTTCACACCGCTCGCCGGTGCGCTACTGCTGGCGCTTCTGCCCGACCGCGGCAAGACCATGCAGTGGGGAGCGCTCGCGGTCACACTCTTCACCTTCCTGCTTACGCTCCACCTGCCGCTTAACTACGCCTATCAACAAGTCGTAGTCACCGTCGGCCCCCACGCCTCAGGTCCGATCAGTTTCGGTCCGATAACACCCATGCCAGCCGGCTCCTTCCAGTTCGAGCAGAATGTCCCCTGGATCGCCTCGCCGCTCATCCACTACCACGTCGGCGTCGATGGTCTCTCGATGTGGCTGATGGTGCTGACCGGCCTGCTCGCGCCTCTCGGCGTACTCATCTCATGGCGCGCGGTCGACAGCCGCAAGAAGCTCTTCTATGTCCTCTTCCTGCTCCAACAGGTCGCCATGATGGGCATCTTCGTCTCCCTCGACATGTTCCTCTACTACGCGTTCTGGGAGATGTCGCTGGTGCCGATGACAATCCTCATCGCCACCTTCGGTCGCAGCGAACGCCGCCGCCGCGCCGCCATCAAGTATTTCCTCTACGCCTTCATCCCCTCCGCACTGCTGCTCGTATCAATGTTGTGGATCTACGCGCAGACAGGAACGTTCGATTTACCCAAGCTCGCGAGCCTCGCTGCGAACCACGCAATCTCGCCCAACACCGCCGCCCTCTGGCTCGCCTCTCTCGGCTTCCTGTTGGCCTTCGCAGTCAAGGTCCCTGTCTTCCCGCTGCATGGATGGCTCGTCGACGCGATCTGCGAGGCGCCCACCGCCGCAGTCATGGTGCTGGCAGGCAAGACAGCACTTTACTCCATGCTGCGTTTTTCCTTTGCTGTTTTCCCCGAACAGTCGCACCGCATCGCGCCGCTGATGATCGCACTCGCGGCCATCGGCATAGTCTACGGATCGCTTCTCGCGCTGGTGCAGAACGACCTCAAGAAGCTCGCCGCTTATTCCACTCTCGGCCATCTCAGCTTCATCACGCTGGGTATCTTCACCTTCACCATCGCAGGCCTGGACGGCGGCATCTACCAGATCCTCAACCACGGCATCTCCGGCGGTGCCTTCTTTATGTTGTTGGGGCTTCTCTATGAGCGCTATGGCACCTACGACATGCGCGAATACGGTGGCCTTGCCGCGAAGCTTCCCTGGGTGGCCGCACTGTTTGTCATCACCACTCTCTCCATCATCGGTCTGCCCATGTTGAACAGCTTCGTCGGCGAGTTCCTCATCCTCTCCGGCTCGATGCAGTCGACCTTCGCGCATCATCACTTGTGGACCGCACTGGCAACCACCGGCGTCATCCTGAGCGCGGCCTACATGCTCAGCATGATTCAACGCGTCTTCTATTGCGACCTCGGCCCAAAGCCGGAAAAGATCGCCGGCTGGGATCTCGATGCGCGAGAACATCTTGCGCTCTGGCCCGTGGTCGCGCTGTTCCTCGTCATGGGCGTCGCCTCGCCCCTCTGGCTAAAGGCAATTGACGGCGCAGGGGTTGCGATGGCCGATCATTCTCCAACCCTCAACGTAACGCCGCCGGATCATGTGATCAAGCTCGAGGCTGAGACTTACAAGTCCGTCAACGCTGCCCCGCCGACTGCGCTCCAGACCACTCCCGGAGGCACGCGCTGATGGCTCTTCCAACTCAAGTAATCGCGTTGCTCCCGGAGTATATCCTCACTGTCACCGGCGTCCTCATCATGCTGGTCGAGGCCGTTCTGAAGCCCGGCACCAGCCGCAAGCCGCTCGGTTGGCTAGCCATCGTGGGAACGGTCGCCACTGGTTTCGTCAGCTGGTATCAGCTCCGCCTCGGCGTTCTCACCGCCTTCAGCGGGATGATCCAAGTCGATGCCTTCAGCATCTTCTTTCATCTGCTCATCGGCGCAGTAGTCCTCGCCACGCTGCTTGGGTCGTTGGAATACTTCGAAGGAAACGCTGGCCACGCCGGCGAATACTATGCGCTGGTCCTCTTTGGGGCCGTTGGCATGATGTTCATGACCTGCTCGGTCGAACTTCTGATGGTCTTCATCGGCCTGGAAATCTCGTCGATCTCGACGTACATCATGGCGGGATTCCGCAAATCGCAGGCCTCAGCCTCCGAGTCCTCCATTAAGTATTTCCTGCTCGGCTCGTTCGCCACTGCGTTCTTCCTATACGGCATTGCGCTGGCGTTCGGCGCGACCGGGTCCACCAGCATTGCCGCCATCGCCGCCGGCCTCGGCACCAGTGCCACCCCGCACATGGCCTTTCTTGCGCTCGCGATGATGATCATTGGGCTCGGCTTCAAAGTCTCCGCCGCACCCTTCCACGTATGGACGCCCGACGTCTACCAGG
>PKWK01000084.1 GCA_003133205.1 Granulicella sp.
GTACCCAGGGTTCGAATCCCTGTCTCTCCGCCAAGATCCCTTCCCAGAACATCCCAAGACATCCAATATATTCAAGCAATCATGCGAAAACTCTGATGTTTACTGGGTTTTTCGTCCTACTGCGTCCAGGAATGTTTCGAGACAGCCGGAGTCTGGTGGGTGTAGTTGTGGGTGTATTCTGTTTTTGAAGTGGGTGTACTTTCCAAATGGAGGCAATTGTGGCGCTGACAGACACCGAGATCAAGAAGGCTAAAGCAAGTGAAAAAGCCTATAGCAAAGCAGATGGAGGCGGACTGTAACTCTGGGTGACGCCTGCAGGTGGCAAGCTGTGGCGTTGGTCCTATCGGTTTGGCGGCAAGAAAAAGCTCATGTCACTGGGAAAGTACCCAGACATTTCTCTCGCAGATGCGAGGGACCGACATAGCGACGCCCGAAAGCTTCTCGCCAAAGGTATCGATCCAATGGCGCAACGGAAGGCCGAGAAAACCGCCGAGATGGTCGCAGTCGGGAATTCGTTTCAGAGCGTTGCGACAAAATGGGTAGAGCATTGGCGACACGAAAAAAGCCCCCGACACGTCGCGTACGTAGAGCGCCGCTTGGAGGCCGATGTTTTCCGCCGTCATCGAGCAAGGCGATGACGGCGACCAGCGAGTGCATGGGGATGTTGAGCGAGGATGTGATCTGTAGCAGAGCTTCGGGAGATAGGGCCTTGGTATCGACCATTCTCTCCTATCGTAGCGGGAGTGCTTCTGGAAAACGGGTGCGCGCAGATTCGACACGAGATACCTAAATGTCGGATCGCAACGCGTGGCACAAAGCGGACCTCTGCGCTAACTACTGCTCAGGCAGAACCGTCCTCTTCCTTCGCACAATTCTGTTTGTGCATGTCACGCTGCTCCAGCGCAGCCGACTGCTCCTTGGCCTCCATCCACCCTCTCAGAATCACTACCGCAGCAACCTGATCGATCACGTATTTGCGATCCCGCCGGTCACGTCCTGCTTCGTCCAGAATCTCGTGCGCAGCAACCGAGCTCAGCCGCTCATCCCACAGCTCGACCGGGAGCCCAGAACGCTTGCGTAACTCCTCGGCAAACTCCTGCACCTTCACTGCCCACGGGCTCACGTCTCCTGACATGTGCAGCGGATTGCCAACCACAATTTTGACAACATCATGCTTGCGAATCAACCGCAGCAGACTGCGCAGATCTTCGCCACGGCTCTTGCGCCATAGCGTCAGCAGAGGCTGCGCCGTGTAGCCCAGAGGGTCCGAAAGTGCCACGCCCACCCGCACCTTGCCGACATCTAGTGCCATTACCCGTCCGCTCGCCATGCGTTCAGTCTACGATCGCGATGGCGAAAGCTATTTGTGTGCGGCGCCTTAGAAGAGCGTATCCCTTACGAGCGGCCAGCATAACAGGCAACACAAATCCCCTGATAGGGACGCTTAAGTTCCCTGTTCCTTTTGTCAATCGGACTTCTTAGGCCAGTCGTAACTATAACACAGGAGATGGGTTAGGCCGCGGACAAGCCGTGCTGCATGTAGGATTTCCCAGTTAAATTCCCTGATACAGGGAACATCTGTCGGAGAGCGGTTTGCGCTAGACTGCGTCCACCGCCAGTACTTCCTAACCTTCCTCGAATCAATCCAAAGACGACCGTGTTACACATCTTGAGAGTGCTGAGATGAGTTCCCGGCCAGCCTCTTTCCGGGAAGTTCCACGCGGAGTAACAAGACGCGAATGCTTAGAGACGACTTCGAGTCGCCGCCTGTTCGGTAACTAGTCCATTTGAGATTGAGTCTGAGACCTGCTGTGGTTGCGAGCCATTTTTCGCCGTGCGATGAACTCAGATTCCATGGCCGCGAGGGCCTTTCCATCCAGGACCTGTTCTGCACGCGGGAACACGATCGTCTCCTCAATCTGGATGTGCTCCGCATAGAGCTGCTTTAGCTGCCGCGTCTGGGACAGTAGCCTCTGCTGATCGCCTGGCTCCAGCATGGCGGCCGAGATCCATGCCGCGTAGAGCCGGTCCACGGACGCATGAAGGTCGGCAGCATGCTTATGGTCGCTTTCGAGGCGATCGATTTCTTCGAGATTGCCAGTGGTGAGTTCTCCCCGCAGTCGCGGAAACAGAGACTCTTCTTCATCGGCTGTGTGCCTTTCGCCACCCACGTGGAAATACTGAAGTGCAGCCTGAACGGCGGATCGCTCTTCGCCTGTAAGGCTCCGCGCGTGCCCGCGCTCAGCAACCAGGCACAGGATGTCGAGGAAATGCTCGATCCGGCGATGGCAATCTTTCAGCATGCCAATCGGATTGTCGAATCCGCTGTCTGGTTTCGCACCTATCTGAATCGCCATTTTTTCAGCCTTCTTTCTTTGATGTTGTCGATTCTCGTCCCATGTCGCAGAGCACAATCGCATGAATGAGCGGATTAATACTCCCATGAAACCCCGGTAGCCCCTTCCCGCGCAGTGACATAAGTTACTGCGGGAGCGATGGGCGGTCGCTAGTGTTGGTAATGGGAGACAACCCATGAGCCATGCCGGGGAGAGTTCAACACACGATGTCGTGGCTCGCGAGCGCCGGAAGAGCCTGATGCTTCGCACCTGGATTTTGTGCGGACTCTTCTTCATGACGCTGCCCGGCACCCTGCTGGGTTTTTCCAACCTGATGGCCATTAGCGCACACCACGGATCGGCCAACCTGCCTGCTGCCTGGATGGAGGGCCACGGCCACGCACAGATGTATGGCTGGATTGGCAGCTTTATTCTTGGCATCGGATTCTATTCACAACCCACTCGTGGCCAGTCCCTCCTTAGAATCCCGCTTACGTGTTTCAGCCTGTGGACAGTTGGCGTAGCACTGCGTTGGCTGGCAAACATCTACGGATGGTACTGGAGAATACTCTTCCCGGTTTCGGGTGGATTCGAGCTAATCACAGTTCTCCTTTTTCTCTACGCTGCGTCGCACCACAAACTCCCCGGAGCACCGCAAGGCACGCTTGCAAAGCCAAAGATGGAGCCGTGGATGGTCTCTGTTCTGTTGGGAACCGCGGGACTCACTGCCGCTGTCATCTTCAACTTCGTGGAGTGCCTGCGGCTGGCACTCCAGGGAACAGTACTTTCCTTTCCTCACACGCTCGATCAGAAGTACCTTGTATTGCTGGGCTGGGGATTCGTGGTGCCGGTGGTATGGGGTTTCTCAGCACGGTGGCTACCGACGTTCCTGGCGATTCCCAAGCCAGATGCTCCAAAACTGCGTTTGGCGCTGGCGCTGGCGCTGCTCGCGGTGACCG
>PKWK01000253.1 GCA_003133205.1 Granulicella sp.
AAGGGGACGAGACTGGTGGGGCACGTGATGCAGGTGAAGGCCGGCGGCCCGGAACAGGGCAGCGCAATCCTGACGCTGACGTTCGATCGCGCCGAAGTGAAGGGCCAGAACGTAGCGGTGCGCTGCGTGATTCGGGCGGTTGCGCCAAACGCTGCCGCAGCGGCGAGTCGCGAGATGATGGCGGAGCAACCTCCGATGATGGGACCCTCCGGCGGGAACGTGGGCACTACGGGACGCGGATCGGGCCGCGGCGGCGTGGCCGGGGGGATGCCGGGGACGACCGTGCCTACGGTGGGTGGCGGCAGGCCGGTGGGGTCGACACTTCCGCCTATAGGCACGCCGGGCACCTCCGGAGGAGGGATGGGGGGAACGACTGTGCCCTCCGTGACCGACTCCGGACCCGTCATCGGCGGACGGGCGGCGGACATGAGTTCGCTGGGGGGACCGGCGACTGCGACGCCGAACCGGCGCGTGTCGGATGCGGGCGAGTCGGTGTCGCAGGTTCCACGCGCAACGGGGTTGCCGGGCGTGATGCTATGGGCATCGCCAACCGCTTCGGGAACGCTGACGGCGATGGACCGGAACATTTCGCTGGAGAGCGGGATGCAGATCACGCTGGGCGTGATTACGCACTAGCAACCTATTCCGGCGCTACCCTGGCGTGGCGGGCCGGACTACTGCGGCACTCCGTCGTTGACCTGGTCCGCGACCATGCGCAGGGCTCCTGCATCGTTGAAGAGCAGGCCGTTGAAGCGGAAGGTTCCGCCGGCGGCGAGTTGGGCGGTGTTCAGCAGCGACGTGCTGGAGTTGACGTAGACAGTCACGACGTTGGCGTGGGGCAGGAGCAGGTTGGTGGTGCCGACGACGGGGCCGTTCATCTGGACGATCAGATCATAGGGCGCGAGTTGCACGGTGTAGACGGTGTAAGTGCCGCTGGTGGAGACGCCGGTGACGACCGCGTCGATGGTCTGCGGCATGAGGGTAATGGTGGTCGGCAGAGCCCAAGTGCCGCCCATGGTGGGGTACGACATGGCACCAATCGAAGTCATCTGGCCCGCCGCAAGATTCGCTCCACTGAATACGGGAGTAAAGGGCAACGAGCTGAGGTTCGAGAATCGCGCGGACGCCTGAAATTTTGTGGTGCTTGCGTAGACGTCGTAGCCAAAATTACCTATAGTGTCCTGCGCAAGCTGGATTCCCTGCATCTGGGTCTGAAAGGTTCCCAGGTCGTTGTAGGACGGCGCGGATTGCATGATCTGACCGGCGGTAACGTTGGTCGTGGTTGCGTCCTGCACCTCGATGCGCGTGGCGGTGTAGGAGGCATCCGGTTCCAGCGCGAGGTCCAGGTTGACGAAGGTTCCTGCCGCCAAGCCGGTCGCCGAAGCCACACCCTGATACTGCGTGGCGGAGTTGAGCGATGCGGTGAATGTTCCGCCTGGTGCTACTCCTAAATTGACGTAGGTCGAACTGACCTGGTTGATTGAGCCATCGCCTGCGAGCGTTACGGTGATCGAGCCACTTGCCGCGTTGATGGACGCGACCTGCCCGGCGAGGCCGATGCACTTCCCGTTGAGCGGAGTGGTGGATTGCGCGGTCACTGGAAACGCCGTGAGATTGAAGGTGGGCGTGCCCGTGTTGCGGGACGCCGAATACTGCGTTGGATTGCTCATCGTCAGCGACTTCGAAACATCGAGGGTGAGCGTGAGGCCCATCGCTGTGCCCTGCACCGAAATCGGCCCGGCGAGCGTCACCACCGCAGGGCTTGGCGCATAGAAGTTCGCGGTATATACGCCGTTGTCGATATTGATGGTGCCCGTGGAGTCGAGAAAGGTGTAAAGAAACGATGGGTTGGAGAAGGTGACCGCGGCCGAGGTGTAGATGTCCTGCGGAACCTGCACGGTGGCGAGCGGGTATGCTCCGCCGTTTGCGGGAATGAAGTCGACGTTGGTTGGCGTGCTGAAGATGGTGGTGGCGCCGCCAGCGCGGTTGGTGAGCGAGATCGACTGAATCCCCATGGTGAACTGGGTGAGCTGGTCGTTCGCTGTGCTGGAAAGCTGGATCGCAACCGTGGTGATGCCGCCGGCAACAGGACCGCCGGATGGACCGCTGCTGCCGCAGCCTGTGATCAGCAGGGCGAGACCGGCAACCAGCGAAACGGGGAAGGCGATGTTTTTGGAGGAATGGAAGAAAAGGCCTGCAAGGAAACGCATCGATTTCACGGCGACTGCCTTTCGCGCTCCATCCTACACCCGATGCGATTGCGTGAAGGCAGATTCAGTCCGAAAATGCGGCTGGGTTAAAGTCGAACGCGGCCACTACGTAGTGGCCGCGTTCGATTCTTACTGACCTGATTCCTTGTTACATTCAGCAACATCTACTGCATGGTGCATACATCAGTTGGATCTACTGCTAACTGCATTCATCAGTACAGCTACTGCATCTTGCATTCATCAGACAACTACGATTACTTACTGCCTGTTGCATTCATCAGTACGTTTACTGCTACTACATTCATCAGTACATTTACTGCTTGCTGCATTCATCAGTACAAGTGCACTCCGAATGGAAGTTCTGAGGGACTCGAGGAAGTATCAGAAGCCTCCTCCGTCGGGAGCGGATTTGCCGGTGAGCCTCTGCCCTGCCCACCGACTACTAGAAAGTATGATGCCAACATTCGCCGGATTCCGCTGTGATCTCTGTCACATTAGTTTGAACGGCGGCGAAACCCAGTTTTTCGAACCGAAAGCCGCAAAGAGCATGTCCCAGGGGCTAAGGAAGAGTCCGGGCCGGACCAAAAAACTGACCTCAGGGGCTAAAGCCCCATTGAATTCAGGCCACTTATGGCACGGGTAAACCCGTGCCCTTGAGCAGAACATGGTTCTTCAGCAGCGTCTAAAGCCCTTGGTTGATGTTGCGCGCGTTATGCCGGGACTAAATTGGAACCGACTCTTTTCCACAGCTTTTTCAGTTCCTGGCGGCGGTGAAGCGGAGGGAGTTATCCATGCTGCGGTAGAGGGCGTCCACCGCGTCGAGCAGTGCGAAGGTTTCCTCTTTGTGCGTGGCAAGGGGTTCGGATGGATGCTGTTGCGCGGCGGCGACGACCGGCTCGAAACGGCTGTCAATCAGGCCGGAAAAGATGAAGTGTTTGCGGAAGTTCTCGAAGACGGCGGCGTCTGTCGGGGCTTCGATGCCGCGCGTGATGAGGAGTGCGCGCGCGGAGCAGAGGGTGACGGAGTAGAGCGCAGCCTCGGCTTCTTGCGGGTCTTGCGCCTGGGCCGACGCCTCTGCGGGATTGAGTTGCTCGCGCAGTCGCTTTGCGTGCTTGAGGTCGACTTCGATGAGGTCGAAGAGGCCGGCGGAGCACTCGCCTGCAGCTTTGCCGGCGAGGGAGAACATCTCGTCCGACGCCCAGTCGCAGTAGTAGCTGCGGTCTGCCTCGGGCGCGGGGATGTTGCGGTAGCGGTCGGCGAGGGCGCGAATATCCTGCGTGCCTTCGGCGTCGATATAGTCGGCGAAGGATTCGTGGGCGTGCTTCTTTTCGAGCCACAGCTTGAGGACGTCCTCGACGAAGCGCGGCAGGTCGCGCGCGCTGACGCGATCGATGGGCTGCGCGAGGCGGGCATCTCCGTCTGTGACACGCGCGCCCGCGACGACCGCGTAGGCCGGGAACATCTGCTGGCCGCGGCGTGCGACGTTGCCGTAAAAGCCGAGGTCCGCGAGCATGTGCTGGCCGCAGGTGTTGGGGCAGCCGGAGAGATTGAGGCGGAAGTCGGGGATCTGGTTGAGGTCGAGGGTGGAGTTTGAGAGCGTGTCGACGACCGCGGTGAGCGCGCCCTTGGGGCGGCAGATTCCGAGGCGGCAGGTGTCGGCGCCGGTGCAGGCGATGGAGTTGCCGAGCAGGCGCGGCGCGGAGGCGAGTTCGCCGATCTCGCGCACGACGTGGAAGACGTTGGCGAGATGGGCTTCGGGGATGTTGCGCAGGCGGAGGTTCTGGCCGAAGGTGGCGCGCAGGACGGAATCGCCGAAAGGCTCGAGGAAAAGGGCGAGGCGAATGGCGTCCTCGTCGCTGAGGTTGCCGAGGAAGACCGGAACCAGGACGGAGAACAGGCCGGGCTGCTTCTGCGGTTCGACGTAGCGCTGCCGCCACAGATGGAACTCCGGCGAGTCATCCGTGGCGGGGGCGAGGTCGGGCGTGATGGCGGTGGCGGGCAAATCCTCAAGGGCGAGGGGCGCGGGCGCCTGGTCGCGTACGAGTTGCAACTGCTCTTCGTACAACTGGCGGAAGCGCTCTTCGCCGAGGGAGTTCCAGAGGAAGCGAAGACGCGCGGCGTTGCGGTTCTTGCGGTTGCCGTGCTGGTCGAAGAGGCGTTTGACCGCTGTCGTCACGGCGTAGACATCGTCGGCGGGGATGAACTCGTGCAGCAGGTGGCCGACCTGCGGCTTGGTGCCCAGACCGCCGGCAACGTAGACGCGGAAGCCCTGCTGCCCGTCGCGAAGCTGGGCGATGAAGCCAACATCGTTGAAGCGCGCGTAGCCTGTGTCCGCGTCCGAGTTGGAGAAGGAGATCTTGAACTTGCGCGGCAACATCCAGGAGTCGGCCTCGGCGATGAGGCGGGTGGTGAGGGCGAACGCGTACGGGCTAGGGTCGAAGACTTCATCGACACCCACGCCGGCGTCGGGCGAGACGAGGACGTTGCGGACGGTGTTGCCGCCGCCTCCGCGCGCGATGAGGCCGACGCGCAGAAGCTCGCGCATGGAGGGGACCACGTGCTCAAGCGCGATGTCGTGGATCTGGAACTCCTGGCGCGTGGTGATGTGGATCCAGGGGCTGCCGTAGCGCGCGGCAATCTCGGCCATGGCCTGCAACTGCGCCGGCGTGTGCGCGCCGCCGGTGGTGCGGATGCGCACCATGTAACTGCCGTCGCGGCGCTGCTCGTAGCAGCCGAAGGGGACGCGGCGAACTTTGAGCGTGGCGGCGTCGAGCTCGCCCTTCTGATGACGCTTAATATAGATGTCGAGTTCTTCGAGTTCGGAGGCGAGGTTTGCCGGGATTTGATAGGACATTGGAACTCCCTTCGGGGTTCTGGGACGCTTGATTTTGGGGGAATAGCCTGGACCACTACGAACGGCGGGCGCCGCTGGATCGGGGATGGGTCAACAGGTTGCCATGGAACAATGATCGCGAAACGGCGGGCGCGCGGCGGTGATGGCGGTCACACTAGATGCGGTGCAGCGACACGGATGCTCCTCCGCCCGATGCGGAGAAGGGCTTCGCGGCCGGGCTATTTCGAGGTTTCGAGGACGACGACCGTGGCGATGGGATCGAGCGGCTTGGCGGGGAGCTGGATGTCGAGCGCGTCGCCGGTCTGGGTGAGCTTCAGAGGCTTGTGCGCGGAGTCGGCGAGGAGGTACGCCTTCGTGACCTTGCGCGGAAGCTTGTCGAGGTGGAACGCGCCGGTGGGCCAGTTGAAGATTTCGAGGTAGATCTTGTCGGGGCGCGTGGTGGAGCGCCAGTCCCATGCGGGGATGAACTTCGGCTGGCCGCGGCGATCCTTTTCGGTGGCGCTGAAGGCTCCGGCTTCGGGGCCAAACAGAGTGGGCTGCGTGCCGTAGATGGCTTCGCCGTTGACCGCGAGCCACTTGCCCATGGCCTGGAGACGCTCGGCTTCGGGCGCGGGGACGACGCCGTGCGAGTCGGGGCCGATGTTGAGCAGGTAGTTGCCACCCTTGCTGGCGATGTCGATGAGGTTGCGCAACAGGGTTTCGGTGGATTTGAAGTTGGTGTCGTAGGACTTGAAGCCCCAGGTGTCGTTGATGGTCATGCAGGACTCCCAGTCGCGACCGGGGAAGCCCTGCGCGGGGATGGTCTGCTCGGGGGTTTCGGTGTCGCCCTTGTAGCCGCCGCCGAGGCGATTGTTCCAGATGAGGTTGGGGTGCTGGTTGACGAGGGCGACGATCTCGGCTGCGCGCGCGGGCGTCATGTTGGCGGTGGGCGTGTCGAACCAGACGACGGCGGGGAAGTCACCGTAGTTGGTCAGCAGCTCTTTGATCTGCGGGATGGCCTTGGTGTGGAGATAGGTGTCGAAGTCGCCGTCCTGCGCCTTGTCCCAGTGATGCGTAACGGGGTCGTGATTCTGGCGGAGAATCGCGGAGGCACCCGGGGCGGTCCAGTCCTGATCCTGCGAGTAGTAGAAGCCGAGCTTGAGGCCCTGCTTGCGGCACTCGTCGGCGAGTTCGCGGAGGGGATCGCGGTGGAAGGGCGTGGCGGCGACGATGTTGAAGGGGTTTGCCTTGGAGTCGAACATCGCGAAGCCGTCGTGGTGCTTGGCGGTGATGACGATGTACTTCATGCCGGCGGACTTGGCGAGGGCGACGATGTCGTGCGCGCTGAAGCCGGTGGGATTGAACTGCGAGGCGAGGCCCTTATAGTCGGCGACGGGGATGGAGGCGTTGTTCATGATCCACTCGCCGATGCCGGGGATCTGCTTGCCGTCCCACGTGCCTGCGGGGAAGGAGTAGAGGCCCCAGTGGATGAACATGCCGAAGCGGGCCTCGCGCCACCAGGCCATGCGCGCGTCTCGCTGCGTTGCGGACTCCGTGTCCTGGATGGAGGGCACGGGGTGATTGTTGGAGACGGGGATGGGCGGGCTGGTTTCGAGCTGCGCATTGCAAAGCGGAGCGGCGGCGAGTAAGGCGGCGATGGCGATCAGGCGAGTCAGCTTCAAAGCAATCCCTCGGTCCGCAGATGCGGCTTAGAAATTGTATGCGAAATACCGCTTTCATGAATGAAAGAGGGCGGTCCTGCCGAGCTGCAGCGGCTGCAGGCCAATCCCTCAGGCTGCTGGTGCGGCCTAAAGTGGAGGTTCTATACTTGGCGAAGGAGAGAGCCGATGGGCGTGGCCGAAGACGTATGGAAGGCACATCGGGATGTGATCGCGCAGGACCTCAGGGCTCTCGAGGTCGAAGTGAAGGACGGGTTCGCCTCGGTCGAACGCGTGGCGGCGATTCGACACGAGTTGGTGTTGGCGGAGTTGCGGACCGCTCAAGCGATTGCCGAATCGCGGCACGAGGCCATTCTCAGAGCGCTGGACATCGACAAGCGTCTGGAGAGGGTCGAAGCGCGGCAAGCGGCGCAGCAGGCGACGGCCTAGCTTGAATCTGTACTCCGGGGAGACGGAGGACAGGATAGTGAAGGCGCTATGGGAACGCGGAACGGGCCATACAAGGCGGACTTTCCAGAGGGATCTTTAGTTCGCGTCAAGTCACGCGAATTTCTGGAGGGTTTCCTGCGCACTTGGAAATACCATCATCCTCTTGAGGAGTTTCAGCTTAACTCAGCGGGCCGGATCGCCACGGTTAGTTCCGCTGGGTATTACCACGCTGGAGATGAACTCTACACGCTCGACGACGTCCTCGGGATTTGGAATGAATCATGCCTCGAACTACCCGAAGAGTCAAATTGAGACGCTGCGATGAGGTGCGCTACCAGAGGCCCCAGGCGCGGCTGATGTAGTCGGATAGAGTCATGGTGATGAGGACGAGGAAGGTGAAGAAGCCGGCGCCGACCGTCATCTTGATCAGGTTCGACTGATACTTGACGTGCATGAAGAAGAGGATGACGATGACCGCCTTGAAGCAGGCGATCGCGAGCGCAATGATGGGATTGAACACCCCCAGTTCGACCGTGGATGCATAGACGGTAATCGCCGTGCATGCCAGCAGCGTGATGAACACCAGCGTGTACTCGCGCGGCTGGACGACGTGGTGCTCGGCGTGCTCCGGGTTGGTGACGTTCGCGGGATCGTGATAGTGCTGTTCTTGCTCGGTCATGCGGTGCTCCTGGTTGCTCAACGGCAGCTTTTCCTCGATGAAGCCCGGGGCTAAAGCGCCTTCGTATCTTGTCCGGGTTCCGCGGGCTAAAGCCCGCTGCTAATCCGAAAACGCTGTAACTCAGGAATTGTGAAACGCCAAACGTTTACTTCAAGGGGTGACGGTTGATGAGGTATAGCAGCGGAAACAGGAATATCCACACAATATCGACGAAATGCCAGTACAGGGCGAAGTTTTCAATGGGCGCGACATATCCGGCACTGAACTCGCCTCGCTGTGCGCGCGGTATCAGCCAGAGCAAGAACGCAATGCCGATGACCATGTGCAGCGCGTGCATGCCGGTCATGGCGAAGTAGAGGAAGAAGAAGAGCTGCGCATGCTGCGCCATGTCCGGCGGCAGGGGATTCCCTACGGGCTTGCCGGTCTTCGCATCGATCGGGGGATTGATGAACTGTGAGACGTCGAAGCTGGCGCCGGGAACGTGGTGCAGCTCAAACTTCTCTTTGTATTCGAAATATTTGACGCCGAGGAAGGCGAGGCCGAACAGGGTGGTGAGAATCAGTGTCCAAACCAGCACCTTCGTTTTGCGGACTTCGGAGGCCCACACGGCGAGCGCCATGAAGAAGCCGGAGGTGATGAGGATGGCGGTGTTGGCCGCGCCCATGCCGATGTTCAAGGTGTTCGACGCAGCGACGAACGCGTCGTAGTACCAGTTGCGGAAGAGCAGGTAGGCGAAGAACATTCCGCCAAAGAACATGATTTCCGTGAGCAGGAAGAGCCACATGCCGAAGCTGCCGGCTTCGCGCTGCTGCTCCTCCGTCTCGAAGTGGTGACGGTGCTGCGGCACGAAGATGTGTTCGTGTTCGGCGACGTCGTGCTCGGCGTGCGTAGTTTCGATCGCGCTATCCAACGGCGGTCACCTCTTGTGCGGTCTTGTGTTCGAGCCACTCGTAGTCGTAGGCTTCGTGGTCCATGATGGGAATCTCTGTGAAATTCTCGGTGAGCGGCGGCGACTGGATCTGCCATTCGAGGCCGGTTGCCTGCCACGGATTGTCGCCCGCGACCGGGCCGTACTTCAGCGACCATGCGAGGTAGAGCACCGGCAGCAGGTAGCCTATGCCAAGCACCGTAGCGCCGGCGGTCGAGAGCACGTTGAGCACCTGGAACTCTGGCGGATACGCATGATAGCGGCGCGGCATCCCGAGGTAGCCGAGGATGAACTGCGGCAGGAACGTGAGGTTGAATCCGATGAACGTGACTACGGCGGCGAGCTTCGAGAGCGACTCGGGATACATGCGGCCGGTCATCTTGGGCCACCAGAAATGGATGCCGGAGAGAAAGGCCATCAGCATGCCGCCGACCATGACGAAGTGGAAGTGGGCGACGATGAAGTACGTCTCGGTGAGTTGGATGTCCATGCCGAGCGAGCCGAGGAAGACGCCTGTCAGCCCGCCGATGGTGAATAGACCCATGAAGCCGAATGCGTAGAGCATCGGCGTCTCGAAGGTGATTGAGCCCTTCTGCAGGGTGAAGGCCCAGTTGAAGATCTTGATGGCCGACGGCACCGCGACCAGCATGGTGAGCAGCGAGAAGACCAGCGCCGAATAATTCGAGACGCCCATGATGAACATGTGGTGTTCCCACACGAAGAATCCGAAGAGCGCGATGGCCACCGACGAGAACGCGACGGCGGTGTAGCCGAAGACTCGCTTGCGGCTGAACGTGCTGATGACTTCGGAGATGACGCCCATGCCGGGGAGAATCATGATGTAGACGGCAGGGTGCGAGTAGAACCAGAAGAGATGCTGGAAGAGCAGCGGATCGCCGCCCTTGGTGGGGTCGAAGACGCCGATGTCGACGAGGCGCTCGAGCGCGACCAGGACGAGGGCGATGGCCAGCACCGGAGTGCCGAGCACCATGAGGATAGACGCCGCATAGTGCGCCCAGACAAACAGCGGCATGCGGAACCACGTCATTCCCGGGCAGCGCATGCGGTGGATGGTGACGATGAAGTTCAGTCCGGTGAAGATGGAGCTGAAGCCCGCGACGAAGATGGCCGTCGCCGTGGTGACGACGTGGGTATTCAGATAATGCGTGGAGAGCGGCGTGGTGAAAGTCCAGCCCGTATCGACGCCGCCCAGCACCAGCGCGGTGAGGGTGAGCGTTCCGCCGATGACGTAGAGGTACCAGCTCAGCAGGTTGATCTTGGGGAAGGCGAGGTCGCGCGCGCCGAGCATGATGGGGATGAGGAAGTTGCCCAGCGTTGCGGGAACGGACGGCACCAGGAACAGGAAGATCATGATGATGCCGTGCATGGTGAAGAACTTGTTGTAGGTGTCGGACGCGACGAGATCCGGCTGCGGCGTGAGCAGCTCGAGGCGGATGAGGCCGGCGAACGCGCCTCCGATGAAGAAGAAGAACGTGATCGAGATGAGATACAGCATCGCGATGCGCTTGTGGTCACCGGTCAGCAGCCAGCTCAGCAGGCCGTCCTCCGCGGTGATGAAGTTCTTCTTCGGAACTACCGCGGTGCTTTGGTCGGGCAAATTCAGAATCGAGGTTTCTGTTGCACTCATGGTTTCACCACCCCCGGCGCTGTTGGCGCCGCCTGGTCGGACTGCGATGTGGTCAGCGTTTGCTGCACACGATAATTAGTGTTCAAAGTTTTCAGGTACTCGACGAGATCGATCAGGCCGTCTTCGCTGATCTGGCCCTGGTAGGTCGGCATGATGGGCGCATAGCCCGACGTGACATGCTGCGACGGATTCAGGATGGCGTCGCGCAGATACGCTTCGTTCACCAGCACCTGCGAGCCATTGGTCAACTGCAACTTCGAGCCGTAGACTCCTGCAAGGCTCGGCCCACGCGCCGCGGCGTTGCCGGAGTGGCACGCGTTGCAGCCCATGCTGGCGAAGAGACGTTCACCGTTCTGCGCCAGCGACATGCCGCTGGTCGAGTCTTCGGTCCACTTCTTGTAGTCGACGGGCGACATCGCCGTGATGGTGCCGATCATCGCGGAGTGGTTGGTGCCGCAGTATTGCGTGCAGAAGAGGTGATAGGTTCCGGGCGTCGTTGCCTCGAACCAGACCGTCGAGTAGCGGCCGGGAATGACCTCGCGCTTGATACGGAACTCTGGAATCGAGAAGCTGTGGAAGACGTCCTGCGAGATCATGGTGAGCTGTACTGGCTGCCCGGTGGGCACATGCAGGGCGTTGATCTCGTGCTGGCCGCCGGGATGTTCTGCCTTCCACATCCACTGTTTGCCGACGATGTAGATGTTCATCGAGTTGACCGGCGGATTGTAGATGCGGAAGTAGAGCAGCGCGCCCCAGACGAACGTGATGAGGAAGATTGCGAGTGGAATGATCGTCCACGTGGCTTCGAGCAGGGTCGAGCCTTCGATCTGCGTGGCGACCGGATGCACCGACTTGCGGTAGCGCATGGAGAACGTGAAGAGAATGGTTGCCACGAGCGTCAGGCCGACGAGCGTCATCGCCAGCAGAAAGAAGTACAGCTCGTCCATCCACGGCGCAATGGTCGACCCCTCGCGCGGAAACAACGCGGAGGCGGTGAGCCACTTCACCAGAAATTGCCATAAGACTGGACTAATTCCCATCGTTACCCTTTGTCATCCTCATCCGTTCGCTTGCTGGTCAAGTCGTGGTCCCGGCCGAGCCGTATGTCCCGCCGAAACATCACAAACAAAAAACTTCCAAGGCTCACTACCGTCACCATGCCGCCCAACTGAACGACCCGCACGACGATCAGCGAGTGCTTGTTGGTCTGCGGATCGTAGTGGTAGCAGTAGGTCAAAATGTTGGCGACCGGCGAGCCGATCTTGTTGCCGGAGGCCTCGATGAGGCCAAGCATCACGTCTTTCGGCGAGTACTCCACGCCCAGGTAGTACTGCGCGATGTGGCCGTCGGTGGTGACAAGCTCGATGGAGCTGGCGTGCGCGAACTGGTCGAGCTTGCCGTCGGGGCCGGGGACACGCACGTAGCCGAAGCCGGTCGCGTTCGAGACTGCGTCGATCGCGGGCTGCTGCCCGGTGAGGAAGTGCCATCCGTTGGCGGTCTCGGGCCGGCCGTAGCGCTTCACATAGAACGCCTTCTTCTTTGCGGCGAGTTCCGGCGTTTCGCTGGGATCGATGCTGATAATGATGACTTCGAAATCCTTGCCGGGATTCATCTTCACCATTTCGAGCGCGCCGGCGAGGCCGTCCATCTCCTCCGAGCAGAGCATCGGGCAGTTGTAATAGACGAGCGAGAGGATCGCGGGATGCTTGCCGAAGTAATCGCCAAGGCGAACCGTCTTGCCGGTGTCGTCGACGAACTGCGCCTCCAGCGGAAGCGGCTGGTTGAGATGCTGCTCGACGCCGACCTTCTGCAACACCTGGGGCAGTTGGTTGCCGGAGTTTTCGCCGGCCTCCTTGTCGCCGTAGCTGGAGACCTGGGCAAGCGCGGACGCACTGAGCAAGGCGCCGCACAGCATTGCGCCGATTCCGCCCTTTGCTATCGTCCGCCGAATTGTCTGCCAGTTCATCACTCCAGCCTTCTCTCTCTTGCTTGCTGCCGTTGAATCTATTTCGGTTCAGTGTCCGCCGATGCGACTGCCTTGCCGTAGTTCATCTGCTGCTCGCGCGCTTCAATCGTCGTGAGCTCAAATCCGGTGCGCGCGAAGCCTGTCGTCAGAGGTATTTGAATCTCGGGCTTCGCGGCGTGTGCGACGTTGTCCGGCGCGGTGGAGGCCTGGGTCGCGACCGGCAGCCCGCGCTGCGCGATCAATTCCATGGCGCGATCGATGGGAATGCGAATCGTTCCGGGCTGGCGATCGACCAGGCTGTAGTGCTCCAGCAGGAGGTCTTCGCGCGCATGCAGGTCCGCGGTGGCCTGGTTGCCATCGTCGATATCGAGGCGGGGACCGGGAAAAGTCGAGACGATTTGCTGTAACTGCTTTTGTTCGATCTCAGGGTTGCTTGCCAGGTTGTTTCCCTTGCCGGCTGGAACGGCTCCTGAAGTGATCGTCCACTTGGTAGCAGGGCCGTCGTATTTCTGCAGCCGGGTGTTGATGACACCGCCCAACCCATAGCAGAAGAAGAAAAAGATGATGACGGTGCCGAACAGCCCGGCGAGAAACACAGCGATACCCTTGGTGTTGACATCCTCAACCTCGTAGCCCGGGTGCTCGGCGTCAATCTTCGGCGTCTGCCAGCCCGGCTTCGTGTTGCCGAGATTGTCCTTGCCCATGTCGTGGCCGTCAGTGTGCATGTTCAGGCTCCAGCATTTCTTCAAGGTGTGGATCGTTCACGACGACCAGCGGACGCTTCATCAACTGCGTGATGTAGTATGCGGCCCACAACGCGATGACCGTGACGGGCACGGTGATGTACGCGAGAATGCTCAGGGGCTCACCGACCAGGTTGCCGGCGGCTCCTTTGAAGTTCGGCTCGATCAGCCAGAACATGTCCACGCAGCGCGCGAAGATCATGAAGCAGGTGAGCCAGATCATCTTCTGCTTGTTGTGCTTCAGATCGCGCGAGAGCAGCAGGCAGAAGGGAATCAGCCAGTGGCAGACGAAATCCAGCGTGCAGATCGTCCACCAGCCGCCGTGAATGCGGTTCAGGTACCACGGCAGTTCATCGGGGAGGTTGCCGGACCAGATGATGAGGAACTCCGCGAACGTCAGGTAGATATTCAGCATGACGAAGGCGAAGGTGAGCTTGGCGAGGTCGTGCTGTTCGGTCACACGCAGCAGCGTCTTCATGGGCTCGTAGCGCGACAGCAGAATGACGCTGAGGATGCTGAGCGCCAGCACCCCATAGCCTTGCGCCACGAGGAATTGCAGCCCCCAGATCGAGGAGTACCAGGTGACGTCGAGCGACTTGATCCACACGATCGCGCCCAGGGTGAGCATGATGACATAGATCAGAATTCCGGGGCCGCTGAGGTTCTCGAACTTGATGCGCCAGCGCTCGTAGCTCGGATGTGTGCCGCGGCGAGGATCGGCATCACACTCCAGCGACCACCGATTCAGCAGGAACATGAGGATGAAAAGGACCGCGTAGATGATGCAGTACTCAACGATCATCGCGTGCGGATTCAGCATCGGGCGCTTGAAGTTCGCGGTCAGCGCCTGCTCCCTGGTGATCAAGCCGCTGAGCATGGCGTTGTTGGTGGACGCGGCGTCAGGGTAGAGAATCCACTGGTAGAGGTGCTTGCCAAAATACGGCAGCAGGATGGGGATAAACATCACCGCGACCAGCGGCAGGGTGCGCGTCATCGCCTCCAGCGGACGCCGCAGCAGCAGCCCCCACTTGCCTCCCGACACGTATTGCAACATCAGCAGGACCAGCGCGCCGCCGGCAAAGTTGAAGCACGTCATGTAGCCCATCAGGTACGCGCGAAGGATGTGGTTCCTGCCCTCGTGCGTGAACGCAAACAGGAGCGTCAGCAGCGCGAAGACGGCCGCGACCATCAGAGCGCGCGTTCTCCACGCGACCAGCACCGGTGGCGCGGCCAGCGAGGCCGGCAGCGCCCGCGGCCCGTGGTGGGCGTTCATGCCTTGTTCCCCGTGATGTTCGTTTGCAGATGACATTCGTTATCGGCCTTGATAATGCGGTTTCGTTTCTATTGCTTGTTCGGGCTCGCGGGAGCAGCCGGTACGGGCTGGGCTGCTGGATACTTGCCGTTGGCATTGGGGGGCAGCTCAGCGGGAATGCCGTTGTCCTGGTTGTTCGGGGTTCCGTAGACGGCGGTTGGCGGAAGCGCCCAATCTTTACCGAAGTTCTTGGGCAATCCCTCGCGCACGGCGACGTTGGAGAGCGACTCGATCTGCGCGCCCGGAGCCGCATCGGTGGGCTTGGCGTTCTGGCTCAACTGCAGCGCCTTGATGTACGCGACGATGGCCCAGCGATCCTGCGGCGAAACCTGCGCGGCGTAGTCGGGCATCGCGCCGTAGCCGTGGGTCATGACGGCGAAGAAATGTCCAAGCGGCGCAGCCATCAGGCGCGGCGTGTGGAAGTTGCCCGCGGGCCGGTAGCCGCGTTGCACGATCATGCCTGCGCCGTTGCCCACGCGTGAGTGGCAGGGCGTGCAATAGATGTTGAACCGCTCCTGGCCACGCTCGAGCACCTGCATGGTCACTGGGAAGGGCATCGCGTTGCCTTCCTTGCCGTCCTGCAGACCGGTGTAGAAATACGCGTCCTCGTGGAGTTGTCCACGCGCCACGGTGTTCTCCACCTGAGGCCGCGCGGATCGGCCGTCCGTGTAAAAGTCGGTGCCGCGCTGCGGGATGAACTTCGGCTGGTCGTGCATATCCTGGCGGCAGCCTGCAAGCACGCCAGCCGCCGCAATCGCACACACCGCTGCAATCCGTCTCGCCACGCTGAACCCTCGAACCTCGAACCTTGAACCTGCTCTCTGCATTAGTGGTCCACCTCCACAACAGAGACCGGCGCGAACTGCTCGAGGAAATTTCGCGTTTCGATGATGGAAAACTTGGGGTCGTGCGCCTCAAGGCAGAGGAAGAACTTGTCGGTAGTCGCGCCATTGCGGAAGTTGGGCGCATTGAATAGCGGATGATAGAGCTGCGGCAGGCCGTTCAGCGCGATCATGCCGAAGGCGGCGGAGAGTCCGGAGAAAAGAATCGTCCACTCGTACGCCGGAATGATGAACGCGGGCCACGAGAACAATGGCCTGCCTGCGATGTTCAGCGGATACGACCAGACCGCGATCCACGTCTCCATCAGGAACGCCGTCGTCAGCCCAATGATGCCGCCCAGCAGGCAGACCAGCGGGACGCGGTTCTTATGGAAGCGCAGCGCAACCGCCGCCTCCTCCACCGGGTAGGGCGTGTAGCACTCCATGCGGCGATAGCCGGCCTCGTGCGCCTGCTCGGTCGCATGAACCAGTTCGCCTGGCGTGTTGAACTCAGCCAGCAGTCCGTAGATTCCCTCGCGTGGCGGCATCAGACGGTCTCCTCAATAACAGTTTCGGCATCCGGTCCGCCTTTGTGGACCTTGGTCTGCGGAAGCATCATGCGTATCTCCGACATCGGAATCATGGGCAGGAAGCGCACAAACAGGAGGAAGAGGAACGTGAACAATCCCCATGTGCCGATGAACGTCATGTAGTCCCACTTGGTCGCGCGATAGGTGCCCCAACTGCTGGGCAGGTAGTCGCGATAGAGGCTGGTGACGACGATGACGAAGCGCTCAAACCACATTCCCGTGTTGATGACGAACGACAGCAGGAAGAGGAACAGCGCGTTGACACGCAGCTTGCGCGACCACAACGTCGTCAGCGGAATGGCAAGGTTGGTGAGGATGAGTATCCAATACGCCCAGCCCATGGGGCCGAACATGCGGTTCCACATCATGAAGAATTCCCAATGGCTGGCCGCGTACCACGACATGAAGACTTCCATGGCGTAGCCATATCCGACGATGAGCCCGGTCCCGAGCATGACCTTCGCCATGTTGTCGAGATGGCGCAACGTGACCAGATCCTCGAGGTGGTAGAACTTGCGGATCGGGACGGCGAGCGTGATGACCATCGCAAAGCCGGAGTAGATGGCGCCTGCAACGAAGTAGGGCGGGAAGATGGTCGTATGCCAGCCCGCCATCGCCGCCACGGCGAAGTCGAAGCTGATGACCGTGTGCACCGAGAGCACCAGCGGCGTTGAAAGGCCCGCCAGCAGCAGCGATGCCGTTTCGTAACGAATCCAGTGGCGTGTCGATCCGCGCCAGCCGAGCGACAGCATCCCGTACATGTACTTCGCAAACGGCATGACCGCGCGATCGCGCAGTGTGCCGAAGTCGGGAATCATTCCGATGTACCAGAACACCACCGAAATGGTCGCGTACGTCGATACCGCGAAGACGTCCCACGCGAGCGGCGACCGGAACTGCGGCCACACGTTCATCGTGTTCGGGTAGGGGAAGAGCCAGTAGCTGACCCATGGCCGGCCGACGTGGATGAGCGGGAAGATGCCCGCGCAGCAGACGGCGAAGATGGTCATCGCCTCGGCGAAGCGGTTGATCGAGTTGCGCCACGTCTGCTTGAACAGCAGCAGGATGGCGGAGATCAGCGTGCCGGCGTGGCCGATACCGATCCACCAGACGAAGTTGATGATCGCGAATCCCCACGCGCCTGGAATCGTGACGCCCCAGATGCCGATGCCCTTCAGGAACAGCCACGCCACGGCGATCACCAGGAAGGTCGCAACGCCGCCGGCAACCACCAGGCCGCCGAACCAGCCCATTGGCGTGTTCGACGTGAGCACGATGCCGGCGATCTTCTGCGTCACCGACTTGAAGTTGTGGCCGGGCGCGATGACCGCGTACTCGCCGGTGCGCGAGTCGATCATCGGGTCCAGTACTGGATCTACGCTCGGATCGTCAATGGGGGATTTGGTCGCCATCTTATGCGAGCTCCGGATTTGGGTTGATGACGCCGGCCGTGTACGTCGTGCGCGGCCGGAAGTTCAAGTCCGCCAGCACCTGGTAGTCGCGCTCTTTCGCCTTGTGCTTCGACACGGCGCTGTTCGGATCGTTGATGTTGCCGAAGGTGATCGCAGAGGCCGGGCAGGCCTGCTGACAAGCGGTCACAATGTCGCCATCGCGCAGTGCGCGGTTTTCTTTGTCGGCGTCAATCTTCGCCGCTTCGATGCGCTGGATGCAGTAGCTGCACTTCTCCATGACGCCGCGCGAACGCACCGTGACGTCGGGGTTGCGCATGAACTTCAGGCTCTCGGTGTCGTAGTCCGAGTACAGCAGGTAGTTGAAGCGCCGCACCTTGTACACGCAGTTGTTNNCGACGCAGCGGTTGTAGACCATTGTGTTGAGGCCTTCGGGCGTGTGGACCGTCGCGCCAACCGGGCACACCTGCTCGCATCCGGCGTTCTCGCAGTGCTGGCAGGCCATCGGCTGGAAGTGCGCGCGCGGCGCATGCAGGTCGCCTTCGAAGTACGTGTCGATGCGAATCCACTGCATGTTGCGGCCGATCTTCACCTGCTGCCGGCCGACCACTGGGATGTTGTTCTCCGCGTAGCAACTGACGATACAGGCGTTGCAGCCAATGCAGGAGTTCAGGTCGATCGCCATGCCCCATTTGTTCTGGAGCGCCTGCGCCGATACATCCTTGTGGTTGTAGTTCCACGCATCCGGGAAGAAGCTCTCACCGTGTTCCGGAGCCTCGCCCACCGGCCCGTAGCCGACCTTGTTGATCAGCGCGCCCTTCACGTCGCCTTCGTTCTCGTGGGCGAAGTCCGGGTTCTTCTTCACCTCTTCGAGCGTGGCGTAGCGAATGATCGCGCGCTCCATCGCCTCATGGCCGGGCAGCGAGTACTCGCCGTCCTTGTCGTACTCCTTCTTGTTGAGGTCCTGCTGCGCGAAGGCGCCGCGATGTTCGGTGAAGTTGACCTTGGTCACGCAGAGGTCATACGTGCCGGCGACTTTGGTCAGCTTGCCGGTGGTCGCGAACGGCGCATCCGACGTGCGCAGAAGATACGAGTTGAAGCCGACTTCGGCACCAACGCGTCCTGCATCGGCACTCCGTCCAAATCCGAGATGCACCGTCACCGCGCCGTCGGGATGACCTGGAACCATCAGCGCCGGAGCGATCACCTTGCGGCCATTGCAGTCGATCTCGACGGCATCGCTCTGCTCCAGCTTCATGCTCTCCATGGTGTTGAAGCTCATCAGCGCGGCGTTGTCCCAGCTCAGATTCGTGATCTGCTTGGGCAGCTCCTGCAGCCAGCCCACGTTTGCGAAGCGGCCGTCGTAGAGCGAGGGATCGGGGCGGAACGAAATCTCCAGAGCACCGTTGGGCGTCGGCATCGGCACCGGTCCTGAAGCAGCGACGCCCGCCGCAGCCGCCGCAGCGGCAACCACCGACTTCGCCGACGGACTCGCCGACTTCGGCGTGAACGCCGTGCCATCCACCCAGCCATCGTGCAACGCCTTGCGGAATCCCGTGGCGAAGTCGCCCTTCACGTACGCCTTCGCATTCGCAACCACCGCATCGAACGCCGTCGCCTGCGGATTGTCGAGCAATGCCTGCAGCACGTCGTGCGCGCTGTGCCCGTTGTACATCGGTGCAATCATCGGCTGGATGATCGAGATGGTGCCGTCGTACGCACGCGCATCGGACCAGCTCTCGAGGTAGTGCGATCGGTTGACGTGCCACACCGACACCGCACTCGTCTCGTTCACATGCGCGGCAAGATGCACCGTGTTGGGGACCTTGTTGAACGCAGCCTCAAACTCCAGATCGACCGGCGCGGAGTAGAGCGGATTGCCGCCCAGCATCACCAGCCACTGCACCTTGCCGGCGTTCATGTCAGCGACGAGGGACTTGAGGTCGGCGACCTGCTCCGACGGCATCGGGTTCACGGTCTCGGTGTAGACCACTGTGCTGCCGACTGCGCCGATGGCCGCATTGATCGCATATGCCGCTGCATGAACCGCCGGAGAAGCCTGCTCTCCTGGAATTACAACGGCGCGTCCCTTTGCGTTTTGGAGGTCAATCGCAACCTCTCTCGCGAAACGGAAGGGACTATCAAGACTATTGTCGCCAGTCACGGCAGTTGGGCGTCTCGCACCCTTCGAAACATGATCCGCAATGAGATTCGCGACCGTAACCAACTCGCTCGGCTTCAGCGCCAGCCTGTGCTCTGCCTTGAACCCTGTCACCGTCGACATACTCTCGACGACGTACATGCGATTCATCGTCTGGCCTTCTTCGTAGCGATGCCGCTCGGCGTACGCCGCCGCCATCGGCAGGAAGCCGGGATGCGCGATGCCTCCCAGGAAATCGGCATCGAGCGACAGAATCACATCCGCGTTCCCGAGCTTGTACTGCGCGTCGGTGTAGCTGCCAAACGCCGCCTTGGACGCGGCCATCGCAGAGTCGCGATTCACCGGCTCCCACTGCACCAGCTTCGCCTGCGGATACTTCGCCTGCACCTGCTTCCACTGCGCCGCGAGCGTGGGCGAGGTGATGGTCTCCGAGAGGAAGTAGACGCCCTGGCCGGCGTTGCTCTTCTTAACCGCCGTCGAAAATGCTTTCTGGAAGTCCGCGTACTCGCTCGGCTGGCCGCGGAAGCGCACTTCCTTCGAGCGGTCGGGATCGTAGAGGTCGAGCAACGTCGCTTGCGTAAACGCGTCCGACTTGCCCTTCGACATCGGGTGGTCCGGATTGCCATCCACCTTGATGGGGCGGAACGCGTCCGACTTCACCAGCACCGGAATCGCGCCGGTTGGGAACGGGAACGCCGTGGCGAAGTACATCGGCTTGCCCAGGATCAGATCCTCGGGCGCCTTCACGTACGGGAAGATCGGCTCGTCTGGCTGCTTGGTGCATCCGGCGAGTCCGGCCAGCGCAAACGACGCGCCCATGACCTTGAGGAATCCGCGACGGCTGACCGCATCGACCCACTCGTTCGCGGCCGCGCCTGCCTGCCGGGGAAACTCTTCCGCCAGCATCTCGTGGAAGCCGGGTGTGTCGGCCAACTCATCGAGACTCTTCCAGTATCGCTTGCCGCTCTGGCCGTCCAGCCTGGCCCGCACCTGGGCGAGCGTCAGCTTCGCCGGCGCAATCGCGGTCACGACCTGCGCGGTCGCTTGCTCGAGGTTCCTGTCAGTCTCGCGTGTCGTCTTCATCGGTGGCATGTCTCGCAGCTGGTGAGCTCATTGGGTGGGCGGATGTGGTACTGCTCCGTCAGGTAGCGGCCAAGATCCATCTGGCTCGAGAACTTCTGATAGTTCGCGGGCATCGTCAGCCCGGCTCCCGGCGGCACGTCGCTGACCGTCGTACCTTTGTCGGTAACCTGGAGCATCGCCAACTTGGGATTGTTCTGCGCCGGGTCGGTTGTCGTGCAGCTCACCGCCTGCGCCGTCGGGCCCGTTCCGGCCGCGCCCTTGCCCGTATTCGCGCACCACACGGGCTTATCGCTCGCGGGTCCCGCCCACGCCATGTTGTAAATCTCGGCTGTCGGCCGCAGGTTCGTCGCCGGATTGCGGTGGCAGTTCAGGCACCACTCCATCTGCAGCGAGTTCTGCATGTACATCAGCGGCATCTCGTCCACGCGGCCGTGGCAACTGGCGCATCCGATGCCCTTGTTCACGTGGATGGAGTGATTGAAATAGACATAGTCGGGAAGATCATGCACTTTGATCCACTGAATGGATTGGCCTGTCGCCCAACTGTCTCTCACCGGCTGCAGCAGCGCCGCATTGGTCCAGATCTGCGCATGGCAGTTGATGCAGGTCTTGGTGGGAGGAATGCCCGCGTAGCTCGAAGTCTCCACCGTCGTGTGACAGTACTGGCATTGCAGGCCCAGGCCCTCCACGTGGTGCTTGTGGCTGAACGGAATCGGCTGGTCCGCCCGCTGACCCTGCCGCGTCACCCAGGGGGAACGCTGCAACTGGTCCAGCGTGACGCCGAGCGCGATGACGATCAGGCCGGTCAGTACAAGGCTTGCCCGGGCCAGCGCGTTCGAACTGCGGTCAAAAGCTTGCGCCATGAGTGCGTTTCCTGTTTCCTCTGCGTGATCTGAGTTGACGATTGCGACGTTGGTTCGAAGTGAGTGTGAGGTTGCGGCTGTCTGCCGATGACTTGCACTGCGGCGGCTGGCGGTTCGGACGCTGGTCCGATCAAGAGAGGTTTTCGCGCGCCGGGTTCGAGTATAGCAGCGGAAAAAGCCTCTCAAAAAGTAAAGTTGTCAGTGACATAGATCACATCTGTATCGACTCTACAGATGTCGAGTATAGCAGTGGAAAAAGGCCTTTCGAAAGCAGTTAGGGGCCTCTTAGCCGTTTTTCTACGTTTTATTTTTGGGAATAACCGATTATCGAACTGAAGCCCGAGCGACCGGCAACTATCCGATGCGATACCGGCGCCAGAGACTCCATTTTTCTTTGCACTCAGCGGCTTAACCAAAGCGAAGACGACCGCGGATTTGCACGGATAGGGAACAGTTGAATGCCTTCTGTGATCCTCGGTCGCATGGCGAAGACGACAGAGCTACTACGTCAGCGCCGGCTTCCCGGCTCATAGGTTGTTGGATCGCAAGCAACACGGGCAGCTTTTGGTGCATCTTTCTGTATACAAGTCCAGATTCAACGGAAGAGGTTACGAGTGATGCACCTGAACCCGAAGCAGATTGTCCGAACCTTAATAGTTGGTGTTCTGGTCACGCTTACCGCCATTCCATCAGACGTTTTTGCGCAGACTTCCGATCATTTGGTGAGCCCCGCAGACCTGCAGAAGGCAACCGTGGATGCCTCCCGGGCACGGGAGCAGAATCGGGCCTCCTTGAATTCGGCTTTCTCGTCCGAGAAGGCGCAAAATGCCTTGAAGTCAGCGCACATGAATCCCGAGCAGGTAAAGACTGCGGTGGCCAGCCTGAGCGATGCTGAACTCGCACAATTGGCATCGAGGGCGAACAAGGGGCAGACCGACTTTGCGGCCGGCAGTATGGGCGAGCGGGATTTGCTGATCATCCTCGTTTGCATCGCTGCTCTCATCCTGGTGATTGTCGCCGTGCGTTGATTTGAGGCTCCGATGTTGCGTCGCGTCTGCAGAGCCGCTGTCGTCATGCTGTTGTGCTGCAGTGTTGTCGCCGCAGCCGAATTTCCCAGCATTTGGATCGACGTCCCCTTTGTGCAGCAGGAGAAGGACGCTTGCGGTGCCGCCAGCATTGCCATGGTGATGCAGTACTGGCAGCGGCAGCAAGGCCTCTCCGGAAATCCGAATGCCGAAGCTCCCCATATCCAGTACGCTTTGCTCTCGCACGGGGCGCACGGAATTTATGCCTCCGACATGGAGCGGTATTTTCAGCAGAATGGATTCTCCACCTTCGCCTTCGCCGGAGATTGGGACACTCTGAAGCACCACCTTGAAAAGGGCCGTCCCCTGATTGTTTGTCTGAAGCCAGGTTCGCACCTGCCGCTACACTACGTGGTCGTGGCAGGATTGGACCAGGAGGGTCAGCTTGTGCTCCTGAACGATCCCGCACAACGCAAACTCCTCAAAGAGAACTACTCCAGCTTCGAACAGGAATGGAAAGCCGCCGGGCGTTGGACTCTGCTGGTTCTCCCGGGGCCAAGTTCGCACTGAAAGTCGAGTGTCCCGCACGAATTCACAATCAAGTGTTGAAAGCCATTGACCGCAGGCGTCGAATGCAAGATTGCCGGAAGATACCGTGGCTAGTGATTGTCATTGCTCTCCTCTGCTCTTGCCTGAGCGTAGCCGCTCAAACCGGTACGGATGAGAATCCTGAATTGCAGGGAGTCCGGAAACTTGCAGCAGAACAACGCTGGCAGGACATCGCCCTGCTGCTGGGGCCGTTGCCGTCACGCTCAGCCGACATGGATTTCTACTACGGCGGGGCGTTGGCGCACCTGGAGCGCTGGCCGGAGGCCGAAAGCGCGTTCGAGGCCGGGCGCAGGCTGGTGCCGAACGATCCGAGGTTTCCAATCGAACTCGCGGGAGCAGCCTTCAAGCAAAAGCACTATCCCAAAACTGCTCAGCTCTTGCGGCAGGCGATTAACCTGGATCCGCACAACGCCTATGCCAACGACTTCCTGGGAACCGTCTATTTTCTTCAGGGAAACCTTGAGGCTTCGCTGAAGTACTGGAACCGCGTGGGCAAGCCCGAGGTTGCGGAACTTCGAGAAGATCCGATGCCTCAGGTTTCTCCCGCGCTGCTGGATCGGGCGTTTGCGTTTTCGCCTTCCAGCACGTTAATGCTGCCTGAGTTCCGGGATACGAACGCGCGCATACGTGGCTTGGAGATATTTCCGCAGTACCAATTCGACCTGAGCGCGAGAGATGACGGCAAATTCGACGTCTCGTTCCGCAGCCAGGAGCGAGACGGATTCGGCCGCAACAGGGTGGAAGGGCTTCTCCTGTTCCTGCGCGGACTGCCCTTCTCCAGCGTCGATCCTGAGCTCTACAACCTGCACCATGAAGCGATCAACTTCGTGTCAATGTATCGCTGGGACGCGCAGAAGCGGCGCATCATTGCCCAGTTCTCAAGCCCATTTGAGCGTGGCGCCAAGGTCCGCTACGAGGTGGTTGCCGACTTGCGCAACGAGCAATGGACGCTCAGGAATTCATTCACCGGGTCGGCCCCTGCACTCGGGAGCCTGAACCTTCGTCGCGAGGAATTGAGCTTTGACCTCGCCTCCCATGCGAGTGAACGATGGCGCTGGTCTGGCGGCGCCGAGATCTCCCATCGCGACTTTCGCAGCATTGTTCCCGGAGCTGTCCTGACCCCGGAATTGCTTGCCAAGGGCTATCAACTCAAGCAAAAAGCGCAGTTGGAAGGCAAGCTCTGGCGGCTTCCTGAGCGCCGCTTCGAGGTGAATGCAACCGCCTCGTCGCAGGTGGCCCGGTTGTGGTCGCAGCACGAAGAGTCATCCGAGAAGCTGCAGGGCTCCCTGGGTTGGCATTGGCTTCCCAAGGCAGAGGGAGATGATTACGAGATGCAGCAACAGGTCCGTGCAGGCAAAACCTTTGGACAGGTGCCCTTCGACGAGCTATTCATGCTGGGGCTGGAACGGGATAACGATCTGTCCATGCGTGGACACATTGGCACTCGCGACGGGCGCAAAGGCAGTGCTCCCCTCGGGCGCGACTACTTTCTCGCGAACTGGGAAGCCGACAAAAACCTGTATGGAAACGGCATAGCTGCGCTGAGGCTTGGGCCATTTCTCGATATCGGCAATATTAGCGATCCTTCTACTGCGTTGGGCTCGCATCAGTGGCTTTTCGACACTGGGGTGCAGGCGAAGCTCCGCGTATTCGGCAGCGGAGTTGTGTTCTCTTATGGCAAGGACCTGCGTTCCGGGAACAACGCTTTCTATGTAACGGTGCTGAAGGAGAGCCATGGCAGCCATTAGCCCTGCATGATCTGATTCCCTCAGAAGATTTTCCAGCCCCCACTGCGATACCGTCAATGTCATGCCGCGTCCCCTGAACAGCCCTCGCCCTCCGCGCTACGACTTCGCCGTTGCCATCCGCGAACTCTCCGCCGCCGATCCCAAACTCAGCCGTTTGATCGGACGCGCCGGCCCGTTCACCCTGCGCGTCGCCAGCGCGCAGTCGCCCTTCGAGGCGCTGGTCGAGAGCATCGTGTACCAGCAGCTCCACGGCAAAGCGGCTGCAACGATCCATCGACGGCTGCTGGAGGGCTTCGCGCCTGTGCTGACAGTTGAAGCGTCGGGCACCGGCTCCCACCCCACTGCGCAGCAGATTCTCGACTGCCCCAACACCCAACTCCGCGCCGCCGGCCTCTCCGCGAACAAGTCCCTCGCCCTGCGCGACCTCGCCGCCAAGACCATCGATGGCACCGTGCCCACGCTCGCCCGCATCCGCCGCATGTCCGACGAGGCCATCATCGAGCACCTCACACAGGTCCGAGGCATCGGGCGCTGGACGGTCGAGATGCTGCTGATCTTCCGGCTCGGCCGCCCCGACGTCCTCCCGGTCAGCGACTACGGCGTGCGCAAGGGCTTCGCGCTCACCTTCCAGGGCCTCAAGCCCACCACCAAGCTCACCCCGGCCCTGCTCGCCAAGCCCGCCGACATGGAACGCCGCGCCAAACGCTGGCAGCCGTGGCGCTCGGTCGCAAGCTGGTACCTGTGGCGCGCCTGCGACCTCGCCAATGGGACCTTGCCAGCCAGCCCGGGAAAATAGGAGCTTCGTGTAGTTTTCCGGTAGTCTTAAGCCGTCTTCAGCGGAGGAGCATGCAAGTTCGAGAGAAGGTGGACGCGGCCCGGTTCAACCAAGGAGCAGCCCTTCCGTATTCTTTGCGGCTGGACGACTTTCAGATCGCAATGGAAGATGTCTATGATTTTTTCTTCGATGTGAATAACTTCTTCCTCGAACGAGGCCTCCCGCGACTCGATGATCTCCTGCGTCCCGCAAATATGTCGGGGCTGCTGTCGGACATGCTCACGGCCAGCATCGCCAAGCATTCCAGAACATTAGTTCAGAACTGCTACCACAACGGACATCCTGACTTATTGCTGGGAGGCAAGTATCCGAATAACAGCGCGAAAGCTGGCGACGAGGGAGTCGAAATCAAGACGACCCGGAAGAAGGGCGGCGCAGTAGACACCCACGGCGGCCGCAACCAGTGGATGTGTGTGTTCGTCTACGATGTGGATAACGTGTCTGAGCCCGCCCAGAACCGTCGCGCCATGCGGTTTACCGAGCTCTATCTGTCGCACGTGGATGTGGGGGACTTCCGAAAGAACTCGCGTGGCGAATTAGGAACCAGGACCGCCACACTAGACCGGGAAGGCATTAAAAAGCTGCGGGCCAACTGGCTCTACAAGCTGGAGTCGGCTTAGCGGTTCAATCGCTCTCTCAGCCATCTCTGCGTAGATAAGGTCTTTTTCGATCCCGATGCTGCGGTAGCCCACCGCATTGCAAGCCGCCAATGTGGAGCCCGATCCCGCAAACGGATCAAGAATGGTGCCTTCGCCAAGCGGCAGGGCGGCGTAGACAACCTGCCGCAGAAAGGATTGCGGCTTCAGCGAGGGATGGTTGGCGATCTTGCGTTCCCTTTGCGTCGCCGGACTCGAACGGATCACGTCCCCAAACGGTCTGTCGTGGGAGATCCTCCGCCATCCTCCTGTTTTCCACAAACGCAAGTTGTCCTGGACGCGCCCTTCCAACGGCTTCCTCGCAATCACCCACGGCTCCCACATGGAACGAGGCATCACGCTCACTCCGTTGAATTCCTTGTGCGCGTTCTTGGGCCGGTCCCCTCCGCGCATGGTCATGGTGAGTCGGACAATGGAGCCTCTCACCTCAAAACCCCCACTGGACAGGGCGTTCGAAACCAGATGTGACAGAAGCGGATTGCTCGCGACCGCAACATTACCGCCGGGAACCAGCACCCGATAAAGCAACCTTGCCCATGTCTTGAAAAAAACCTGCAAAGCCGCCCGATCGTCATCCGTCAATACGGTAAAGCGCGGCAGAGGCGAGCGCTGATGGCCATCGAAGGATGGCGGAATTCGCCAAACACCGCCTTTTCCGGCGCGAAGCTTGCTCTGCTCCTTGGCCGTGTATTCATGCAGCCCGTACGGCGGATCGGTCACCACCGCGTGCACGCTGTTCTCCGCCTGTCCGCCAAGCCAACTCATGCAGTCGGCTATGTAAAGCCTACTCTGTCCGATCTGCCAGACTTGGGTATGGGCGTGCGCACACGCTCTCGGCAACGCACGTGACGCCAGCGCATATCGGCCCGTCTCAAGTCGTGTGAATCTTTCGGGACAGTTCAGGTTCAGGTAGGAACGGACCGAGGATGCTGGGACCTCTCCCAACTCACGCGAGACGAAGCTGTAAATCTGATCCAGCGAAGCGCTTCCCGTCCCCTCGAGATACCCAACGATTGAATCGCGCACCTGTCCGGGAGCAAAGCTCATGCAGCAAAGATAAGTCGCTGACGTCTGGACGTCAAGCGCAATCTAAAGTCATTTCGCTAATTCCCGGTAAGCGTCGCGATGCTGCGGCAACGTCTTGCGGAAGGCCTCGAGGCCCTCTTCCACTGAGGCGTGCCAGTGTTCACACTCACTCCCAGCTGAACTAATCGGACAAACTGCCACCTCAGCGCCTTCTGCCAAATGCAGCGCCTCAACTGCCTCGGCGGACAGCACCACGCAGTATTGGTCGCCCATCCGTTGAACGCGTAGCGCCTGGCCCCGATTTTACCCCAGCAGCCTGTCCGTGGCGTGCCCATTGCGCCGTCGTATGCTGGAAGCACCAACCCGCCTCACCGGAAGTAAGAGTCCAAGCCCGCATGACGGCAGACGAAAGCCAGCTCGCGACCAACACGGTCCGCCGCCTTCCCGCACCCACTCGCCGCAAGTCTGATAAACCCGCATTGTCACCGTACTTCTACGGCCAGATTCCCGAGAACATCGAATTTGAAATTCAACCAGAATGAGGTCTCGACCTCCACCGCCTCGCCGTCCACAAGGTTGGGCTTGAAGGTCCATTTCTTCACCGCGTCCCGAGCCGCGTTCTGTAGCAGTGGGGGTCCTTGCTCCACTTTGACGCTCTCCACCGTTCCGGTCTTCGAAATCCTCACCCGCAGAATAACCAAGCCCTGATCATGCTCCTGCTTCGCCAGCAACGGGTACTGCGGATCGACTCTCTTTACGACCATCTTGGTCATGGTTCCTGGCGGCACCTGGACGATCCCCGCCGCTCCCGCCTGTCCAAACAACGGCACCATCGCGCAGGTAAGCACCAGCCCACACATCCATCTCATCCAACACCGCCTTGGCTCGACAGTAAAACAAGAAGCAATGCTACCCCGCATGGAATCCGTCAACAAGCCATGCCCCGTGCAATAAGCAACTCCTCCCGTCACATACCCGCCCTCCGCGAGATTCTCCTGCGCGATTCCCTCAGGCGCGGTACCCTTATAAGTCGATGGTGAAACGTCCCTCCGCTAAATCCGCCAAGCCCCCCGCACCCGCCGATACCGCCAACCGCTATGTCTGCGTTCATGGCCACTTCTACCAGCCGCCCCGCGAGAATCCCTGGCTGGAGACGGTCGAAGTCCAGGACTCGGCCGCGCCGTATCACGACTGGAACGAGCGCATCTGCGCCGAGTGTTACGCGCCCAATGGCGCTTCCCGCATCACCAATCGAAAGAACGAAATCGTCCGCATCGTCAATAACTATGCGCGGATGAGTTTCAACTTCGGCCCAACCCTGCTGAAGTGGCTGGCAGACAAGGCTCCCCGCACCTATCGCATGATTCTCGACGCGGACAAGGCCAGCGCGCATCGCTACAGCGGCCACGGCTCGGCGGTGGCGCAGGTCTACAACCACATCATCCTGCCGCTCGCCAACAAGCGCGATGCAATCACGCAGATCCGCTGGGGCATCGCCGACTTCGAATACCGCTTCGGCCGCCGCCCCGAAGGCATGTGGCTCGCGGAGACCGCCGTCAATCGCACCGCGCTGGACCTGATGGCGGCCGAGGGCATCAGGTTCACTATCCTCGCGCCGCACCAGTGCGCGCGTATCCGCAACCTCCCCCAGCCGCAGCCAGGCGCGGCGGACCCTCTGCTCCCTACCGAGGCCGCAGAAGCCGCAAGCGGCGCTGCCGGGGGCCCCGATCTCAACCCCTGGGTTCCCACTCCAGACGCCACGGTCGACCCCACCCGCCCCTACACCGTCAAACTCGACGAGGGCCGCAGCATCGCAGTCTTTTTCTACGACGGCCCTCCCTCCCGCGCCATCGCGTTCGAGGGGCTGCTCAACAGCGGCGAAGCCTTTGGCAGCCGGCTGCTGGACGGCTTCCGCGCGTCCTCGGCGGACTCCGTCAGCAAGCCGGAACTCTCCCACGTCGCCACCGACGGCGAGAGCTATGGCCACCATCACAGGTATGGAGAGATGGCGCTCGCCTACGCCATGCACTGGATTGAGGACAACGGCCACGCCAAGCTGACCAACTACGGCGAGTTCCTCGAAAAATTCCCCCCCCAGTGGGAGGCCGAGGTGGTCGAAGATACCTCGTGGAGCTGCGTGCATGGCGTGGAGCGATGGCGCTCCAACTGCGGCTGCAACGGGGGCAAGCCCGGCTGGCACCAACAGTGGCGGGCGCCGCTGCGTGCAGCGCTCGACTTTCTGCGCGACGCAACCGCGCCCCTGGCCGAGGCGTTAGCCAAAGGCCTGCTTGCAGATCTCTGGTCCGCCCGCGACGCCTACATCGACGTCGTCCTCGACCGCTCTACTGCAGCGAAGGACCGCTTCTTCGCTCGCCACGCCGCGCGCGTGCTCACCGCCGAGGAGCGCATCATCGTCCTCGAACTGCTCGAGCTCGAACGCCACACCCAGTTGATGTACACCAGTTGCGGCTGGTTCTTCGACGAAATCTCCGGCATCGAAACCATCCAGATCATCGCCTACGCCGGCCGCGTGCTCCAACTCGCCGCCAAACTCTTCGACGGACCTGGCCTTGCACTGGAGCAGCAGTTCCTCGACATCCTCGCCAAGGCCAAGAGCAATGTCCCGGAGATCGGCGACGGCGCCGAGCTATACCGCCGCTACGTCACGGCGATCCGCATCGGCCTCGAACAGGTCGGCGCTCACTACGCCATCAGCTCCGTCTTCCGCAGCTACCCCGAAGAGGGCGAGCTTTTCTGCTTCGAACTCCACCGCGACTCGCACGAATCCTTCACCTCGGGTCGCGGCAAGGTCGCCCTCGGCCACGCCCACATCCGCTCCCGCATCACGGAGGAGACCGAAGAGATCTGTTTTGCGGTGCTGCACCTCGGCGACCAGAACCTCTCGGCCGCCGTCCGCCACTTCTCCTCGGACAACCCCGACGATGTGGCAGCCTTCGCCGCGTTCTCCACCGACGTCGGCAACGCCATACGCCACGCCAATCTCCCCGAAGTCATCCGCCTGATCGATCGCTTCTTCGGCACGCTCGCCTACTCGCTCACCTCGCTGTTTGCGGATGAACAGCACCGCATTCTGCGCACCATCCTCGATCGCACCCTCGCCGAGATGGAAGATTCCCTGCGCAAGATCTACGAAGACCACGCCTCGCTGCTCCGCTTTCTCACCGAGTCGGGCATGGCCGCGCCTCCCGCCCTCGCCATCGCCGCCAACTTCGCGATCAACTCCAGCCTGCGACGCGCCATCAGCGCGGAGAACTTCGACGCGAGCGAGATCGGGACGCTGTTCGCACGAGCCACCGCCGACCAGATCGTCGTCGATACCCAGGTGCTCAGCTTCGCCGCGGGCGAACGCATGAAACGCGCGATGGTCGCCCTCGAGGCTGCAGCGGAGAAGGAACACGCCATGAAAGGCGCGCTGCAAACCGCCCTCACCATCGCGGTCGGCCTGCGCACGCTGCCCTTCGACGTCAACCTCTGGCAGGCGCAGAACATCTGGAACGACCTCTTCCGCCGCAGCGACAAGCACTACTGGTCGCCGGAGTGGAAGCTAGCCTTCAAGAAACTCGGCGAAGCCCTCTACATCAGCGTCAACGAACTGGTTGTAGAAGAAGGCGTCTCCGCCTTTTGACAGGAGTTGGGAGATATGTGCTTGTAGAGGTTACATACTGTGGATTACTGTAACTAATATTGGCACATATCAGCTCTGCCAGTGCAGCGTCGCCGGTCCATCCATGGGATGCTCGCCGGTTCCAAGCAATCTTGCCTGCTTCAGCGCGAAGTACCACTTCGCCGGCTTGTCCGCGTCGTCGATCAGCATCAGCGCCGGCCCGTAGCGCAACCCCTGCGCCTGCTCGACCATGGTCTCCTGGTCCTGGCGCACGAACATCCCGCCGAAGAACTTGAGGATGGGCGTGAACAGGGGAAACCAGCCGAGAACATTCCACGCCCCGCACACGTCGATGCGGCAGGTTGAGGGTGTCACCGGCGTAACCGTGGTCAGCGTCGCGAACCACTTCTCGCCACAGCGGATGGTCTCGTAGCGGCGGTTCGGCATGACGAAGTCGATGGTGGTCGTCACTGGTCCATGCGCGCCGAGCAGCTTGTACGGCAGGCTGTTGCTGCTGGGCGCATGCGCCGACATTCTGAAGCCCGCATTGCGTCCATGATTCTCGACATCCAGCAGCGGCTCGAAGTGCTTCTCCTTCGCATGAATGCTGCCGCGACTGCGCCACCACCACGACTGATGCACGAACGGCCCATGCGCCGGGTCCATCAATCCGATGATGCCGTGATCGACATTGCACGGCAGGTCGGCGGTGAGATGCGCGGTGCGGTAGTGCGTCGAAAACTTCGGTACTTCAGGCACCGGCGGCAGCTCGGCGCCATTGCGGCTCGCCCCCGGCTGCGGAAGGTAGACCCACGCATAGCCATCGCGCTCTTCGCACGCGAACGAGGCGGCGAATATCTTCGTCGCGTCCAGCGTGTCTGCGTCGGTCAGCGAAGGGATCAGTTTGCACTGCCCGCTGCACGGCTCAAACTCCCAGCCGTGATACTTGCAGGTCACGGTTTCGCCGTCGAACCACCCCGCCGACAGCGGGATGCCGCGATGCGGACAAAGGTCGCGCATGGCGAAGATGCGGCCGTCGTTCCGCTGCCCGAGCAGCAGCGGATTCCCCAGCAGCAGCGCGGTCTTCGTCTTACCGGCCCGCAACTCGTCCGCGCGGATCGCAGGGTACCAATCGCCGAAGATCAGCTCCGCCGAAGGCCCAGGCGCACTCGCAATATCAACCAGATCGCTCACGCTTTCCAATATAGTCGCGATATGCCGTCCGCAAGCATACCGAAGCGCCCGCTCAGCAACACGCTCGTGCTGCTTGCGCTGTGGATCGCGTTCTACGCCAGCTTCACGCTCTTCACGCCCGCGCTGCTCGACGACGCCGACTCCGTTCACGCCGAGGTCGCGCGCGAGATGCTGCTGCGCCACGACTGGGTCACGCTCTACGCCAACGGCATCCGCTACCTGGAGAAGGCGCCGCTGCTCTACTGGTCGATGGCCGCCAGCTTCAAGCTCTTCGGCGTGTCGACCGCCGCCGCGCGCATTCCGCTCGCCCTGACCATCCTCGCGCTGGCCTTCGCGGTCGAAGCGTTCGCCCGCCGAGCCTTCCGCAGCACCCGCGCAGGTCTCTACGCCGCGCTGATCCTGCTCTCCAGCTTCGGCGTCTTCCTCTTCACCCGCATCACCATCCCCGACGCGATGGTCTGCCTCTGGCTCACGCTCGCTATGCTCTGCTTCTGGATGACCGAGCAAATCGACCAGCCACAAGACCGGGTGGCCCATCCTTTCCAGCCTCACCGGAAAGGGTGGGTTGCCTTCCTCGAAGGAGCCACGAACGCCTCACTGACCCGTCGCATCCTCTGTTACGCCTTCGCCGCCTGCTGCGCGCTCAACGTCCTCACCAAAGGCCTGATCGGCGTCGTCTTCCCCATCGCCATCGTCCTCATTTACCTGCTGCTCACGCGCGGCCTCCGCGGAACCGTCCGCCGCGCCCTCGAGCTTCACCCGTTCTCATCCACTGCGGTCTTCCTCATCCTCGCCGCGCCTTGGCACATCTTCGCCGCGTGGGCGAACCCAACGCGCGGCTTTCCCGGAGACCTGACCTTCGCGCACGGCCACTTCTCCGTTCCGCTGCCGACGCAGGGCAACGTCCACGGCTGGGCGTGGTTCTACTTCGTCAACGAGCAACTCCTCCGCTACCTCAACCTCCGCGTCCCCCGCGACTACGACACGGTCCCGCTCTGGCTCTTCTGGAGCCTCTGCCTAATCTGGCTCATGCCCTGGTCCGCATTTGTCTTCAAAGCGCTCGCAAGCGCCTGGCGCCGCATCAGCGAAGCCCGTGCTTCGATCTCACCCGAGAGTCGTCATCCTGAGCGGAGTTTGGCGCGATTGCGCCAAACGGAGTCGAAAAACCCCGAAGAAATCCGCCCCGCATCGGAAGTCCGAACCGTTCGGCCAAATCAGTTAGCAGCCAACGCTGATCTCCTCCTCATCCTCTGGGGCGCGGTGCCGCTCGTCTTCTTCTCCTTCTCGACGCGCCAGGAATACTACGTCCTGCCCGCGCTTCCTCCAATAATCCTTATCGTCGCAAGCTGGCTCGCGCTCACGACGAAGTTCAACAATGCGGCTGAAGTGAAGCGACTTTCGTCCGAACACACGGATCGGAGCGTTTTCTTCCACAAAGGTGAGTCAGAGGCGACGACTGTCATTCGCGAAGGCGTCGCCGCTCCTCGCATCACCACAGTCCTGCTCGCCCTCGGCGCAATCTTCGCCGCAGCCGCGATCTCCTTCCTGCTGCACACGCGCACACCAGCGCCTGACACCGATCTAGCCGCACTGCTACAGCAGAATCCCGGCGACTACGCCCTTTCGATGGGCCACTTCCTCGACCTCAACGCGCAAGCCCTCGGACTCTTCCGCCTGCCGCTTGCCCTCGCCGCCGCAAGCCTCTTCCTCGCCCCGCTCGTGTCGCTCGTTCTGCGGAAGCGAGCGCAGCCCCACGCCGCAACGCTCGCACTCGCCGCCGGAGCGTTCGGCTTCCTGCTCGCCTCCCACCTCGCGCTGCAGACCTTCGCGCCAGTCCTCAGCTCGCAGCAACTCGCCGCCGCAATCGCGCCGCAGGTCCACGCGGACGACCTCATCGTCATCCACCAGGAGTACGAATACGCCAGCACGCTCGGTTTCTATCTCCAGCGCCCGAGCTACACGCAGCAGAACGGCCGCCCCATCGCCATCAACCCGATCCACATCCTCGCCGACGCCAGCTACAACGGCGTCGCCAACTACGGGCGCAGCTCCAACCTCTGGTACGGCAGCTTCTTCCCCGACGCGCCGCGCATCTTCGAAACCCCGCAGTCCCTCGCGCGGAAGTGGCCCGGCACGCAGCGCATCTTCCTCTGGCAGGACCTCGCCAATCAGCCCAGCCCGCTGCCCTCGCTCCCCGGCCCGGTCTACGTCCTCGCCCAATCCGGCGGCAAAGAGATCGTCAGCAACCAGCCGAATACAAAACCCTTAACACCGACCCACACCGATTGAACCGATTTACAGCAAAGGCGATTAGGTTTTGATTCACACTTGCTTTCGTTCTTGATCGGTCCAGTCGGTGTTGATCGGCGTTAAGCCTCTCTTCGAGTCGCGGTACCGCCCGTGAGATCTTTGCGTATTATTTCCCCATGCGCTTCCGCCCGTACCATCTTCTGCTCGCCGCCGCGCTGACAGCCGGCGCAGCGCTCGCCCAGAATCCGGTCCAGGCCGCGACGCCCGTCCACCGCATGGCCGCCGACGCGCATCCGTCGTTTGCGGTCGCCACCATCAAGCCGCACGACCCCAACTCGCGCCGCCAGGGTTGGAACGTGCGAGGAGATCGCTTCATCATCGAGAACCAGACCGTCACCAGCATGATGATGTACGCCTACTCCATCGATCCGCACCAGGTTGCAGGCGTACCTGGCTGGGCCGACAACGCCGCGTACGATGTCGAGGGCATAACCGACACGCCCGGCGAAGCCAACCTCCGCCAGCAGCAGGAGATGATTCAGAAGCTGCTCGCCGACCGCTTCCAGCTCAAGTTTCACCGCGAAAAGCGCGAGCTTCCCGTCTACGCCGTTCGCGTCGCCAAGGGCGGCCCGAAGCTGACTCCCGCTGCCAACCCCGGCCGCGAGCATGGCCAGAGAGCTAGCGGCCAAGGCACCGAGACCACCGTTTTCTTCACCAGCGCCTCCATCGCCGACTTCATCCTGGATATGCAGTTCTTCCTCGACCGCCCGCTGGTCGACCAGACCGGCCTCACGGGACGCTACGACATCACGCTGCGCTATACCCACGATGAGGCCCACACCACCGACCCCAACGCGCCGCCCGGCCTCTTCACGGCCGTGCAGGAGCAGCTCGGCCTGAAGCTCGACGCCGTCAAAGTCCCCATCGACGTCTACGTCATCGATCACGTCGAAAAGCCTTCCGCGAACTAAGCGAAAAACTTAACGCGAATGACATGGATAGAAGCACAGATTAAGAGCGGAGCGAGAGAGCCGGATGTCTATTCGGTTCCTTGCCGGGATAGTGCGAGCCACGCGGTGAGCGCGCAGAACTGCCCACACAGCACCCACTGCAGGGCCATCCAGAACGCGTCGTGACCGGCTGTCCGCGGAGCCAGCAGCAACATTACCGCAGCCGAGAGGACCGCGCAGATCACAACCGCCGTTGATCCGAAACGCGGGGCCCTCACCGGGATATGCGCGCGTCGAGCGGACAGCTGAAACGCCACTCGCGTCGCAAATCCTTCCGGAGTCTCCACCCGGGGCTTTCGCTCCAGCACCTCAACCACCTGAGCGTCCAGCTTTCGCATCGGTGCAGTCATCTCCCCGTCGTCGGTCATTCGGAGTTCATCCTCTAACGGTTGCATACCTCGCTCCTTATCTGCACCTGCCGGGCGGCTATACTCTCGCGCAGCCTCCTTCTGCCGCGATGCAAGTGCGTTCTCACGGTTCCTATGGGCATATGCAGAGCCTCTGCGATCTGCTCATAACTCTGCTCCTCCTGGTGGTATAGGACCAGCACCGCGCGTTCTGCATTGCTCAACTTCTGTAACTCCTGTTCCGCCATGGTTGCGAGCTCGCGCTCCTCCAACTGTTCCTCGGGATTCTTTGCAGGATCGCTCAGCCTCTCCTCAAATGGCCAGTCTGTCTCTTCTGAGATCGAGACCAGCGGCCGGTCCTCGCGACGTCTCCTCTTCCACTCTTCCTGCGCAACATTCACCGCAATGCGGTACAGGTAGGTCGACACCAGCGCCTCGCCGCGAAAGCCCGGCAGTGCCCGATACAGCCGTAGAAAGACCTCCTGCGCCAGGTCCTCCACACGTTCCATGCTTCCCGTCAGCCGGGTCAGCGTACGGAACACCATCGCCTGATGCTCGCGCACCAGCTTCTCGAAACCTTCGGTCGTGACGTTCGTGTCCAAGGTCGTCCGCCAGCGTTAGACCGGCGCCCGGCGCCAAAGTTTCATGGCGTCGCCTGAAACTTTACTCTCTCGCTCCTGTCTAACGCCCGCAGAAAGGGAAAAATCCAATGAACTTCCTCATGAGCCCGTTTATCGTTCCCGTCGCAGCGTTGATGCTAGCCGCAGTTGCCGTCGTCTCCAGCGCCGTCAGCAAGGCCCATGCACGCCGCATCAAGGCCGAGCAGCGGATGGCCATGGTCGCACGCGGCATGAAGGCGGAGGAGATCGCTTTGCTCCTGGATCAGTCGCCCGAGGAACTCGATGCGCAACATGCTCGCGAGACCTTGCTGGGTATGGCTAGCCGTTCCATGTATCGCGATCCGATGCGCAGCCTTCTCGCTGCACGCCGCACCGCGATCATCCTCTGCTCTGTTGGTCTGGGCGCCATTCTCTTCTTCGTTCTTCTCGCTCATATCGAGAGCGACCACGAAATATACTCGGGAGCGGCAGCAGCTCTTATCCCGCTGGCCATCGGCATCGGCTTCTTCATCGACTACCACCTGCAGAAGCGCGATCTCAAATCCCTTGGCGCAGACGTAGAGCCCCACGCAGGAGCCTGAGACGTCCACTCCGCTTGCCTCCTCTACGCCACCCGCGAAATCCGCCCGTTTTCCAGCGTGAAGTGTTCGCCGCGCCACACCACCGTGTGCGACGCGAAGCTCCACGCCCAGAAGCCCAGCCCGAAGAAGTCGCGCAGCGGCAGCAGCCAGATATCGCGCAGCACCTGCTCATCGCGCAGCAGGCCGACGCCCACCGTCAGCGCCACGGAAACACGCGCGAGCAGCACCAGGCTCAGCAGCGTGAAGCTCCACAGCGCGAAGCCGGTGGCCACGCAGTTCAGCACCGCCCACGGAATGCAGTAGGTGATGCCGAGCCCCACGTATCCCCAGCGCCGCGAGTCGCGCGTGGACCGCGCCCAGCGCAGTTGATGGTCCCAAAAGCCGCGAAAGTCGTACGCGGGCACGGTCGTCTCCACGGTCTCGCCGCATAGCTCGACACGATAGCCCGCGCGCGCGATCCGCACGCCCATCTCGTAGTCGTCGGCCAGGTAATCGACCAGCGGCTCGAGCCCTCCCGCCGCGGTCAACGCCTTGCGCGAGACAGCCAGTGTCGATCCCAGCCCGAAGCGGATCCCGCCCTCGATCTTGCGCGCCGTCAGCACGCCGGGCATGAAGTCGGTCGAGATGCCCAGCGCCTCCAGCCGCGACCACAGCGTCAGCGCCTTGCCGTCCGCGGCCGTGCGCCCGAGATACGGCGCCGTCACCATGCCCACGCGCGCGGCATTATCCGCCGCGGCGCCGAAGCACGCCATCACCCGCGTCAGGTAGTGCGGCGACACGCGAATGTCGCTGTCGTTGATCAGCACGTAGTCGTAGCGCGCCTCACGCAGCATCTGGATCAGGTTGCTCACTTTGCCCGAGGTGCCCAGGCGTTCCGGGCACACGATCAGCCGGATCGCGCAGGCGGGGAACTCCTGCTTGAGGTGCTCGATCTGCTCCGCGGCGGGATCGTCCATGCTGCTCACGCCGAACAGGATCTCGAAGTTGCCCGCATACTCCTGCCTGCAATGGCTGACGAAGCCTGCGTACATCCGCGCATCCACGCCTTTCAGCGGCTTCAGGATGGTCACATCCGGCGAATATCCCGGCCCGCCCGCGCCTGCCTTAATAACTCTGCGCCAATGATGTTCAAAGTCCCGCGCGCCCCACAACGCGAGCAGCATGTAGACCAACCCGCCCACAGTCAGTAGCGTCGTGACCACCTCTACCGACGTCGCCATCTCCCTAGTTTACCGAACCGGCCCGCGGAGGCGTCCCCACTCCAGCCCGTTGGCGCCCGAAGATGTTTCAGAGATAGCGGAAGCAGGCAGATGTGGGCTTGCCTGGCGTAGGTCACGCCGGCCGCTGTTCCGCTGACCTGTGATTGAAATCACAGCATTTGCGTTGTGCACGCTGCTATTTTTGCCATCCGGACGGATGGCCGGTTGCGCCCTGCGCTGACCTCCACCTGGAAAGGACTTCGAAGAGGGGAATGCTTCCTTCAAATGCGGCAACAGCTATTCAAGTTAAAGGAGGCTGATGATGAAGTATTTGAAGTAGATTGGATTGCTTGCAGTGGGTTTTATGACTGTTTTTGTCGCGCCTGCTGCAGCATCCTCGGCGGGGACGAAGATTAACTTTTCTTCCCTCGATACCCGCCAGCCCTACAAAGTGTCGGGCACACTTTACCTTCCCGAAAAGGCTTCGAGTCCGGTTCCCGCCATCGTTTTGATTCACGGCACTATGGGAATCGACCAGCGCGGCGAGCTTTATCGCCAACCCCTCCTCGATGCTGGGATTGGGATATTCGAAGTCGACTTCAAGACCGGAATCTATGCGGGCCCCATGGACCGGCCGAAGCCCGACACCTTTCTGCCATTGGCCTTCGCAGCATTGAAAGAACTGCGAAAGCTGCCCGCCGTCGATCCCAACCGCATCGGCATCATGGGCTTCTCTTTGGGCGGCAACATCGCCTTGAGAACGGCCATGGAAAGCAATGTCAAGCAATGGATGGGAGAGGACAAGGGATTCGTCACATTTGCCTTGTTCTACCCGGTGTGCGACCACTTCACAAAAGACTTTGAAATGAGCGGCAGCAAACTGACCGGCGGCCCGATGATCATCTTTTATGGGACCGAGGACTCTTACGGCGAGGGCAAGGCCGTTCCGGAGCTCAAAAAGCTGCTCGCGACAAAATATGGCTTTCGATTGATCACTGTCGAATATCCAGGCGCGACGCATGCTTTCAACCTCAATGGGCCCGAGATGAACTATCTCGACCCCGCCGCCACAGCGCTGCGAGCCCACATTAAATGGGACCCCAAGGCGGCGAGCGACTCCGTGACCAAAGTTGTGGCCTTCCTGCGTGAAAACCTGGCTGCCAAATGATGGTTGCCGCCCCTCACCGGCGAAGCAGGTGATACCGGGCAAAACAACGAGGGCAAGATGAAGCTGACGCAGAAAATACGAATTCTTGCAGGTCTCGGCATGGTGCTGCTGGCTACGGCGGCGGTCAAGGCGCAGAGCGGCCCGGTCGCAGATCAGATCGCGCAACACGAGCAAAAGCTGGCAGCGGCGCGCAACGCCAAAAACGCACGAGACCTGGGGACGGAACTCAACATCCTCGGAATGCTCTACCGGCAGGCCGGGAAGACGGACAAAGCCTTGGCGTGCCTGAACGAGGCGTTGCCGATCGAACGAAGTACGAACAACCAGCCCGGCCAGGCCATGACCGAGGACATCATGGGCAGGCTGTACATGGACCTGGGCCAGGAAGACAAGGCGCTGGAACTGTTCCGGCCGTCGCTGGTGATCTGGCGCTCGCTGGGGATTCGGCAGGTCGAGGCCAACACGCTGACCTACATGGGCAACGTCCATAACAACCTGGGGCAGCGGGAGGAGGCGCTCACCGATTTGAATGCGGCGCTTGCGATCTGGCACAGCCTCGGCAATCAGCAGGGCAAGCGGTCGCTGAGCGCCACGCAACGCTTCCACGACATGGGGCAGCTCAAGTCGCTGAAGGAGCTGAGCGACGCGATGCCGAAATGGCAGGAGACCGTCGGCCGCGCCGGCGAGGCGAACACGCTGGATAGCCTGGGACAAACCTACTCCGGCATGGGCCAAGGGCCGGAGGCCTTCAAGTATTTCAACCATGCGCTGCCCATCTGGCGGGAAGTCGGAGAGCAGGGCGGCGAAGCACTGACGTTGAACAACATGGGCCGGGCGTATGCGGATCTGGGACAGAAGCAGAACTCGCTGGAGGTCTTCAACCGGGCGCTCACGATCTGGCGAACGATCGGAAACCGGCAGGGCGAGGCGCTGACGGTAAACAACATGGGTCGGCTGTACCGCGACCTGGGTCAGCAGCAAACGGCACTGGACTACTACAACCAGGCATTGCCCATATGGCGCGAGGCGGGAAGCCGCAGCGGCGAGGGGTTGGCTCTGAACGATATCGGCAGGGCCTATGCCGACATGGGGCAACCGAAAAAGGCGCTGGAGTATTGCGAACAGGCGTTGCCGATCTGGCGCGAGACGGGGAACCGGCGCGGCGAAGCGATGACGCTGAATAATATGGGCCGAGACTATTCCGACCTGGGCGATGCTGACAAAGCGCTGGAGTTTGATAGCCAGGCGCTGCCGATCTGGCGCGAGGTGCAGGACCGGCGCGGCGAATCGCTGGCGCTGATGACGCTCGGCTGGGCTTACGCGGCGCGCAAGGAGGACGAGAAGGCGCTGGCGAGCGAACTGGCGGCATTGTCGATCGCCAAGGCCGTCGGCGATCCAGAGATTCAGGGCGGAATTGAAACCTCGCTGATGATCGGCTTCCGCGATCAGCATCTCCCCGGCGAAGCGATCTTCTTCGGTATGGGTGCGGTGAACTCCTACCAGCAGATTCGCAGGAACATCTCGGGGATGGCGAAGGATGTGCAAGCTGGATTCGCGCAATCGAAGTCGACCACGTATCGCGTGCTGGCGGAGCTTTTGGTTGAGGCCGGCCGGCTCGGTGAAGCCGAAGAGATTCTCGACCTGCTGAAGGAGCAGTAGCTGCAGGACATTGTGCGTGGCGCCGCTCCAGGTGCCGCGCCCAAAGTCGCGCCGCTGAGGCTGACTGCCGGACAACTAAAGGCGCAGAGCGAGATGGCCGAGGTGGAAAAGAGGGCGCTGCCCCTGGAGCAACTCAGTGTCGAGTCTGCCGGGTTGCAGGCTAAAGCGGCGCGCACCCCCGAGGAAGACGCTCGGCTGAAGACATTGAACGCAAGCATGGAGCGGGAGACTGCGGAGTTGCAGGCCTTCTTCAACGGCACGGTCTCTCCGGATCTCAAATCCGACTCCGCGCAAACAGGGGTAGCTTCAGGCAACGGCAATTCCGCGCAGAGTTATCTGCAAGAGACGCTGACAAAACTGGGGCCGCATGTGCTGGGCATCCGGCTGTTGCTGGGCAAGAATCATGCCTATGAGATTGTGGTCACGGCAAACTCGCGAAAGAAGTTCGAGCTGAAGGCAACACCAGCCGAGTTGCGCACCAAAGCGTTCGAGGTGCTGAAGACGCTGAGCTTGCACAACTCCGATCCAAAGCAGCAGTTGGCCCAGTTATATGCCATGATGGTGGCTCCCCTGGAAGATGAATTGAAAGCCCTGGAGACACCTGCCGATGCGCAGGGTCGCGTCCCCACACTGCTCTGGTCTTTGGACGACGCCTTGCGTTATCTGCCGATGGCCGCGCTCTATGATGGCCGGCATTACATGGTCGAGCGCTTCAACAACGTTCTCTTCACCCCGGAGAGTTATGGCCACATGGTGGATTCGCCGCTGACGAACGGGAGCGCGCCCAGCGTGCTGGCGATGGGTTTGTCCAAGAGTTATGGTGGCCTGCCGGCTCTGCCCGGCGTGATGCTCGAGCTGGATTCCGTAGTCCACGATCCGGCCGTGCCTGAGTCGCATGGCCCCATGGAGGGCAAGCTGCTGCCCAACGAAAAGTTCACGCTGGCCGCATTGAAGGCAGAACTGGGCGCTGGCAAGAGCTTTCCCGTAGTGCATATTGCCAGCCATTTTGTGGTGGAGGCGGGTAGCGGCGCGGAACCATTCCTGATGCTCGGCGGAGAAGATGCCGGAGAAGCGAAGGGGTATGCGTGGGATCTGTCCGAGTTGGAAAACTCCCCGGTCGCCTTTCACGGCACACGCCTTCTCACTCTCTCGGCGTGCAGTACGGGGAAAGACTATACGTCCAGAAACGGCCTGGAGATGGATAGCCTGGGCATGATTGCCCAGCAAAAGGATGCGGAAGCCGTGCTGGCAACGCTGTGGGACGTGAACGATGCCAGTACAAGCCGGCTGATGAGCGACTTCTATGATCGATGGGTGAAGCACGCTGCCGACGGCAAGGCGGAGGCCTTGCGTCAGGCGCAGCTTGCTTTCCTGCGCGAGCCTGCTGTGTCCCCGGGCTCGGGGAGCGGTCGTGGCGTTGCCATCGTGGAGGAGCCAACGTCCGCTGCGCATGTAGCCGACTATTCCCATCCGTTCTACTGGGCCCCATTCGTCCTGATCGGCAACTACCACTAGCGCAAAGCTGAGCCCACAACGGTTTTAGGAGCACTACGAGGAGATACACCATGATCCATACGAAGGTAGTGATTGGAGCTCTGATGTCGCTGGTTCTTGCTCTGCCGGCGTTCGGCAAGACCTACAAGTTCAGCTATGCCGTTCCTTGCAGCCAGGTGTGGGACGCGGTCAAAAACACCCTCAGCAACCAGGAAAACTACGCCGGCGTGAAGAGCGACGACGCTCACCTGACCGCAGACTACAGTCCCAAGCACTCCGTGCATTTCGACGTCTCCGGAGTGATCCTGCAGCGAACCAACCACGTCACTTTAATAGCGGCCGCTGAGGGCTGTGATATGAATGTCGTGTCGAACTACAGCGGATGGGGCCACGAAGACCAGGGAGACTTCAAGAAACGCGTAGACGAAGCGCTGGCCAAGCCGAAGTCCGCAACCCCTGCCGAGCCGACAACCCCTGCCGAACCTGCGAAGCCAGCCGAGCCCGCGAAACCGGCCGCTCCCGCCAAGTGATTGCCGAACCCGCTTGCGGACGCGTCTCCGCCGGGTTGCCCAATTGGCTTCAGGCACGTCATTCGCAGCTGGAGAATGAGGCTGCGGAAGGTTAGTCTCGGACTGGAACGAGGTGGAGAATAACCAAGCAATCCATGGTGTGTCGAGCGGCGCTGGCGACTGTCCTGCTTGCGGGCAGCTTCTTCGTCTCGTTCGCGCAAACAAAAGTTCCGGCCAGCGACACGTCGCACGACGCACAAAGCACTCAGACCCAGGTTCAGATCGACAATGCTGAGTCGACATCCAAGCCGGACGATGTGCTGATCCCGGCAGCGAACCCGGGCCGGCCGACGATTACCAATCCAGCCAGTCTTCCTCCCGTTGGCTACCTCCAATTCGAACAGGGCTTTCTGCAGGCCAACGGTTCACCCTCGGGCCTCGACCGGCAGTTCAGCCTGGTTCAGACGATCAAGTTGGCTGTCCATCCGCGGGTGATGGTGCAGTTCCAAAGTCAGCCCATCGCCGTCAGCCGGTTCGCAGCCACCTCCACCGACGCCGCCAGTTCGCAACTCGATCCGGGCGACCTGGTCCTGGGGCTTCAGGGCGTGTTGATCCAGGAGGCGGGCCGCAAACCCGTGATCGCCGTGGGCTACCTCCATCGTGTCCGCGCGGGAAGTTCGCCCGACCTCGATATCGGCAGTTTCTCCCAGTCCGCCGTCGTCCTGGTGAGTGGCGATCTGGGGAAATTTCATTACGACAGCAACTTCAGCGCCTCCGAGCAGGCCGACGACCCCATTCGCCGCGCGCAGTTTGGGCAAACCCTCTCCGTGAACCACAATCTGTTTCCCAAGAGCCTGCACGGCAAGCTTGGATTGAGTGGCGAAATCTGGCACTTTACCCAGCCGCTGGTCAACGCAACGCGAAGTGGAACGGCAAGCCTGCGGAGCAATGCGGTAGGCACACTCTGGGCGCTGGGCTACCTGGTTCGTCCAAATCTGGTGCTCGACGGCGGCTTCGAGCGAGGCCTTAGGTCAACCTCTACGGCCTGGCAGGGGTTTGCCGGATTCACGTATCTTCTGCCCCACCGGCTGTGGGGCCGACCGTAGCCAGGGATTGCGCTGGAGATGCCGCCGCTCCGGTCGGCGATGGCGTCGGCACGCCAGGGATTGCGAGCCTTGCACGTAGAAGGCGGTCAGGTATATCTTCTCTGGATTCGCAGAATTCGAGCGGAACTTCTGGAGGTAAGCATACGCTTGCGTTCGGTATCTTTTGCCTTGATTCCTGTTTTGATGGTGGGGCTTGCCGGTTGTTCATCCGAGCCCTCTGAGTCACAGATGAAAGACGCCGTCACTGCTCTTCTGAATCAGCCGGAAGGCGGCGTGGTCGGCGATCCAATCAACGTCTCCACTTTCAAGAAGGGAGCCTGCGACAGCTCCACGCCGCAAGGCTACAAGTGCACCTTCACCATGAAGGTCTCATCCGCAAATCCGTTCGCGCAGATGTTCAACAATCTGCCCAGCGGCGAATTCTATAAGGATAAAGATTCGGGCAAGTGGATGATGCGCCCGCCGTTCTGATCGGCGACCCAAGGGGAAAAATTCAACCTTAGCTGTAGGGCGAGCGTGGCCAAACATCATGGTCACCCGCCCCGCTCGTACCCTTGTGTCTCGATGGGGAGCAACTCACCGCCTGGTAATCCTTACCCCCCGATACGGCGATAGCTCCCGATGATCCGAAGAGGCTGGCCCACGCAAGAGGCGGAAGGCCAGCATAGTCAACGCGTTGCCCTTTTGGATTCTGACGTTGCTCCATACCATAACGTAACCGGGCCATTTTCAAACGCGTGTGCGGCGGGCATTTAGCATCCATGTCCGCCGCACACGCTGTTCTTTGTCTGCAAATACCGGGCTAGTCTGCTATCGTTACACGTCCCTGAACATCCCGGCGAATTTCCAGAGCTATCGAGGTGGAAGATGGAAGGAAATACGAAGCAGACACGCGCGTACGAGGGCGTTCAACCGATTCCCAGCGGAGTGCGGATCGAGTTGGCTCCTGGTCTTACGGAGACGACCTATTGGGGTATCCTGTGCCGGACCTGCCGGGAGCTGGTTGCATTCGACATCTGTCCCTATGTCTCGTTCGGGCCTGGGGCTGCGAACATGAGGCCGGGCGCGATTCGTTGCTGCCACGACCACAATCACATCTACTTTCCGCGTGATTTCGGATTCTTCCCCTCCGTAGTTCGGATCACCGACGCAGCCATGCACAAGAACCGCGAAACCTTCAGGGCGATCAATCCCTCATCGCCAGTCTCATCGAACCGTCCCCCATGGAAGGCTGAGGAGCCGAAGGCGGATCACGAACCCAACGTTCCTCCGAAGGCGCCAGAGGGTGGCAAAGCACGCCCCGCAAGTCTCCTCCCCGACGCGCGAAGAGAGGCTGCCCAGATAGCCGCAAAGCAACGTTGGGCGAACTGGGCAACGAAAAAGGTCGTCTAATTCAGGTCGCTGTCTTTGCGCCCCAACCCACGCACCCGCTCGCGCTCTATACAATTTCAACTATAACGACTATAATTCTAGTTGAAATGATTAGAGAGGCCGCATGGCTGTCTGGCAACTGCAGGAAGCAAAGACGAAGCTGAGCGAAGTGATCGAAGAGGCCAACACAAAAGGCCCTCAGATCATCACCCGCCATGGCTCGGAACGCGCCGTCGTTCTCTCCATCGCGGAGTACCGCGCGCTCACCGCGCACAAGCCCGACCTGCGCGCCTACCTGCTGGGCGGCCCCAAGGTCGACAGCTTCGAAGTAGCCCGCGACCGCGACATGGGACGCGAAGTGAGCCTGTGAGCCAGGCGACCCAGTATCTCCTCGACACCAACGTATTGTCCGAGACGCGGAAGAAGCAGCCGGATGCAAAGGTCATCGCGTTCCTGACGAACACGGACCCCTCCACCATTTACATCAGTGTTCTGACGCTCGGCGAATTGAGAAAAGGCGTCGCGCAGAAACGCCGCACCGACCCCGCCACCGCCGCAGCCCTCGCCGCATGGGTGGACGGCCTCGAGTTCGGTTTCGCCGACCGCATCCTCGGCATCGACACGGCCACCGCAAAACTATGGGGAGAGTTATCCGCCCAGCGCCCAAGGCCGGTCATCGACACGCTGCTCGCCGCAACCGCCATCGTCCACGAACTCACATTCGTAACGCGCAACACCAGCGACGTGCAGGACATCGACGTGAGGCTGCATAACCCGTTCTCGAAGGAAGCATCGGCGCGAGAGGAGTAGGTCACTCCTACCCAATTATCTGTAGTTACCGAAAACCGGACTTTTCAGGCACGACGCGGGATCACTTCCGGATAGCCGGTGACACAGCCAGAATTCCCGTGTCCACACGGGTCAGCCGGCCAACACTTCCCAGCCTTCCCTATCCTCTCGAAAATAGCCTCCTCCCACCGACTTGCCAGTTCCGAGCGCCCGTCGGAGAATTGAAGCGGCGTTACCAGGCCGACGGAGAAACCAGGATGATCGGGGCCGCGTTTTGCTTTCGGATAAGGAGCGTGGTGTGAATCGACGCAAATTTGTACAGGCGGCTGGAGCCGCTGCGTTGGGTGGTCGCAGGTGGTTGCGCGCGCAGAGTGCTACCGCGGCAAGGATTGCGAGCGCTGCGGCGATTCCGGCTTCGGTGGCACGGAGGCAGTTTGAGGTGGAAGCAGCCTTGTATGCCTGGGACCTGCACGACGAAGGCGTTGAGCAAGTTCTGGACAATGTGCAGGAGATGGCAGCGGTCAACTCGGTCTACATCATTGGGCAGATGCATCCGGAGCGCAGGCCGGAGACCTCCGCGACGTATCCGCACAATCCGGTGCGGCCGTTCTGGATGGCCGAGGACGCGCGGGCGAACTGGCACTTTGATCCGAAGCGCTATGGGCGCATCAAGCCGCGGCCCTCCGACTTCGCGTGGCTGGCCGACACCGACTGGACGCGCGTATTCGTGGATGCGGCGCGCAAACGTGGGCTGCGCGTGGGCTTCGAGTTCTCCCACTCGCTGGTCGACAAGCAGCGTGCGGAGGGCGAGTTTGCCGATCTGGCTAATCGCAACCTCCATGGCGAGATTACGCATGTGCGCGATTGGCTTCGTCCCGTCTGCCCCAACCAGCCGGACATCCGGGAGTATGCCGTCGCCGCGTTTTCCGAGGTTGTGGAGAAGTACGACGTGGACTGGGTAGAGTCGGCGATCGTGTTGATGGACGAGGCGGTGGGCGGCAGCCCGGCGCGTGGCGGCGGATGCTTTTGCGCAGCATGCAAGAAGGCTGCGCCCGGGTTCGGGGTCGATCTAGAGAAGATCCAGGCGGCATTGCTGAAAGATCCGGCGTCGCAGCCGGAGCTCGGCCAGTGGCAGCAGTTCCGCTACGACTCGGTGGTGGCGTTCTACAAAATGCTGCATCCGGCGGTGCACAAGGCGAAGCCCGGCACCGTGCTGCGTTATAACATGCACGCGAAGAACCCTCGCGACTTCGGCGTGGATATCGTGCAGCTGAAACCGCATCTGGATGCGCTCCGCATCCAGGACTACTCCGAGCAGACCGGCCAGGTAGCGGCGATGAACGGCAAGCGCTCGTGGCTGACAGAGGAGCGCGGAAACATGGGGCCGGAATTCAATCTCGTCAGTGGAGTTGCGGTGCGGCCGCGCGCGACGCCAGAGTTGATCCGGCAGGGCGTGAAGATCGCGGTCGAGACGAAGATGAACGGGATTATGTTGGGGTTCTACGATGGGGCGGACTTCCCCAACCTGCGGGCGGTCCGCGCGGGGCTGGCGGACGCGGGCCTTCCCGTAGCGGCGGCCTAGATAAGTGCGACTAAACCGCTGAACCGAAATGGGGTCGTAGCAGCAAGCGCCGCGTGCGCCTGATCCGGTGGACGCGCCGGCCTCACCGGGTTGGGCTGCCTGATCTCTCTTCTCAGCCTCATGCTCGCCCAGTGGCTGGCCGGACATCCGTTTGACTGAAGCAACCGGCAACAGTCGGACGTAGAGGCCGTGGTTCCTGCAAAACGTTAGTACAAACGGCGATTGCGGCAAGTTCACCCGGTCGGAGACGTGCGAACGCGAACTTGGTCAAAAGCAGACATTGTGGGCAGTTCGGGCTTTTGCCGTCATAGCGTGCGGTGTGCCTGGAACCACAAAGGTATCCGATGGCGGTTCCCGAGCTTGTGAGTGGTCTATAAGGAACAGACCGCCGCAGGCCGCCGGTATATCTTCCGGAGGATGAAGCCGAAGAATTCCGATAACGGAACGAACTGGGTAGTGCGCATCCCAAGAGAGATGAACCGGCCTCGCTTGACGGATTTTTCTTGACAGTCTTATCCATCAAGAGCCATACTTCGGCGTCTATTGGTCTGACCAATCGGCCAATTCATGTACGCTAACTAAACTCATCCCACATAAATCTGAGGACCTCTCTCATGAAATTCGTATTGCGCATCGCCTTCCTCCTCGCCCTTTCGTGCCTACTCCTCCCCTATGCAAATGCGCAGGCCGACCGCGGCGGCGTCTCCGGGAAGATTACCGACAACACCGGCGCCATCTTTCCAAACGCCCTCATCACACTGCGAAATGAGGCAACCGGCGTAGCCATGACCGCCAAATCAAATGGCTCCGGAGAATACCTCTTCCAACTCCTGAACCCCGGCTCCTATTCTCTTTCCGTCGCGGTCCAGGGCTTCAAGACCGCAACGCGCACGCACGTCGTGGTCGACGTCAACCAGGTCAACGAGCAGAACATCGAGCTCAACATCGGTGCGACCACTGAAACCGTCGACGTCACCACCGGCGTCCAGCAGATCCAGACCGAGTCCGGCTCCATGGGCCTCATCGTCGAGCAGAAATCCATCCAGGAGCTGCCCCTCATCTACGGCAATCCCTTCACCCTCGAGACCCTCTCGCCCGGCCTGGTCGTCTCCGGCGTCAATCCCAACATCCACACCTACGACTCCAGCAGCGCCACTGTCTCCATCAACGGCTCCCTGCTCAATGCACTTGAATACCGCCTCGACGGAGCGCCCGACAATCGCATTCGCCTCTCCGCCTACACTCCAAGCACCGAGTTCATCAATCAGTACAAGGTCGAGACCGCCAGCTACGACGCAACCGAGGGCCACTCCTCCGGCGGCTTCGTCAACGTCTCCCTCAAGGGCGGCGCCAACCAGTTCCACGGCGGCGTCTTCGGCTCCTATCAGAACCCCACGCTCAACACCAGCTTCTGGCACCTTGGTCAAACCGTCCCCGCCAAGTCCGTCTGGCTCCGCGAAGGCGGCGACGTAGGCGGCCCCATTTGGCGCGACCGCCTCTTCTTCTTTGGAGGGTACGAGCACAGCCGCGAAGCGACACCCAACGTCGTCACCCTCACCGTCCCCTCGGACGCCGAGCGCGGTGGCAACTTCTCCGAGCTCTACGCCCTGATCAACCCGACCACCAAAGTGGCCTACGGCGCAGCCAACCAGCTTTATAATCCCCGGGGCGCCACATCGGTCACCGGCGGCGTCTGCGGCAGCGGCAAGACCTGCACCGTCCGCACACCGATTGCGGGCAATATCGTCACCGGCATCGATCCCATCGCAGCGGCCGCTCTCAATTACTATCCCCACGCCAACGCCACTGCCAACAGCCTGGGCGGCGGCAACTACTCCTACTCCGGCGCCGAGCCGAACTACTACTACGCCTACGTCGCGCGAATCGACGCCACCCTCACCAAGAAGCAAACTCTGTTCGGCCATCTGGTGCAGAGCCGTCGTCTGCAGCCCGGCAAGAACGGCTACTTCGGCCTCGTTTCCGGAACCAACCTCGCCTACCAGAACAAGGGCGTCGCGCTCGGCTACACCTATGCCATCACCCCTGCCACCCTGCTTGACGTGCACGGTACATGGACACGCTTCGTCAACCAGAGCTACGTCGCCTCCCAGGGTCTGCTGAACGCCACCAACATCGGCATGCCAAGCTACCTGGTCAACGGTCTTCCAGACCTTGCCAACGCCTTTCCCCGTATCGACATCACCGGCTACACTTCGCTGACCCCGGAGAACGGTGTGCTCTCCCACGACGACGTCACCCTCGGCTCCATCCAGCTCTCGCACCTCATGGGAAATCACTTCCTGCGCGGCGGAGTCGAGTTCCGCGCGTACGACACCAACGCCGGCATCACTACCCAATCCAATGGGCGCTACCAGAACACCGGCACCTACACCACGACCAACAGCAACGCAGCGCTGCCGGCGAGCTTTGGTTTCGGCCTGGCGCAGTTCGAGCTCGGCATTCCCACATCCTCCGCCATCACCGTCAACTCGGACCTCGCCGTGCGCTCCACCTACCTCGCCGAATGGTTGCAGGATGACTGGAAAGCGACTCCCAAGCTCACCATTAACCTGGGCCTGCGTTTCGAGTACGAAGGTCCCAACTCCGAGCGCAATCAGAAGGCAAACACCTTCTTCGACTTCAACGTCGTCAACCCAATATCCGCCGCCTCAAAGACGGCTTACGCGACCGTCTTTGCAGCCTCTGGAGCCGCGAACCCGCTTCTTCCCGCCGTCGCCTCCTTCAACATCAACGGCGGCCTTCGCTTCCTCGGAGACCCAACCCAGCCGTTCGGCCATCAGGACTATCAGGCCCAGAAGTTCAACGTTCTGCCGCGCATCGGCCTGTCCTACGAATTCCTTCCCAACACCGTCTTCCGCGCCGGATACGGCTTCTTCGAGGATTCGCTCTCTACCTTCTACCTCTCCGGAGGCAACGCCGGATCAACCACCAGCTTCCTGCTGCCCCAGCAGGGCTTCAGCCAGGCCACCAGCATCAACGCAAGCCCGGACACTGGCCTGACCTTCAACAGCACCCTGGCGAACCCGTTCCCCAACGGGATCACCAAGCCCACTGGAAGCGCGCTTGGCTTCGCGACCGCTCTCGGCCAGTCCGTCACATTCCAGCCAACCAACCCTAAGGTTCCCTACAACATGCGCTGGAGCGCCGGGCTGCAACGTCAGTTCGGCTCCTGGCTCGCTACGGTCGATTATGTAGGCAACCGCGGCGTGCATCTCCCGATCCAGAGAGAGTACGACGCCATCCCGCGGCAGTACCTGTCCACAGTTAACAATGGGTACGACGCGAGCGTCAACACTGCGCTCGGCGCCAGTATCAACAACCCCTTCGCCAGCCTGATCCCCAATGCGAGCACGAAAACCACGGTAGGCCAACTCCTCCGCCCCTATCCGGAATTCAGCAGCGTGACCGCGTATATTACCTCCGGCTCCTCCATCTATCACGGGCTGCAGGCACAACTGCTGCGACGTTTTGCCAACGGCGCATCCCTCACCTCCGCCTTCACCTGGTCCAAGTCGCTGGACGCTACCCAGTACCTCAACACCACAGACTCAGCCCCCTGGTACGGCATCTCGCAAAACGACCGTACCTTCCGCTTCGCCACTTCGGGCATCTACCAGTTGCCCTTCGGGACTGGCCGGAAGTTTCTCGCCAATAGCGGCATCGTCTCCCAGATCATCGGCGGATTCCAGGTCCAGGGCGTTTACCAGGTCCAGAGCGGCCAGCCCCTCTCCTTCGCCCCCGCCGGCGTAAGCCCGCTCTATATTGGCCCCGGCGATCCCTCCAACTCTGCCTGGGGCCGCGGTGGCTTCAAGGCATCCAGCAACAACCTCACCAGCACCGGCAACTGGTTCAACACGGCCTACTGGGCTGCGACCGTACCTGCATCGTCGGTTACTTCCGGTGTCGTCCTTAACGCCAACCCGAACCAGTACCAGATCCGCACCATGGGAATCCGCTACGACCGCCTCCGCGCCGACTTCATGAACCAGTTCGACGCGGCAATCCAGCGCAACTTCTCACTCTCACACCTCTACGAGACCGCATCCATCCAGATCCGCCTCGACGCCATCAACGCTCTCAACCACCCGGTCTACGGCGGCTCCGGAACCAACAATATTCCGATCACCGATTCGACCTCCAGCACCTTCGGCAACGTCACCGCGCAGACCAACCAGCCGCGCATCTACCAGTTCGAAGCGTTCATCCGCTTCTAACCCAGATCCCGGTCGGCTCTAACCAGAACGCCCGCATCTCGACACTGAGGTGCGGGCGTTTTCACGTGCGAAGTGTCCTGAGCGGAAGAAATCAAGTTGACAATGTCCTCAACACAGATGAAACCCGAGCCCTTAAACTAGACCGACATTTCACTAGCGACTATCGAATCTGCCGCAATACGGGGTTACTGAGATGGTCCG
>PKWK01000148.1 GCA_003133205.1 Granulicella sp.
CAGCTACCTGGTCGCCAACGCCATCGTCCTTCCCGCCAGCAACTGGTGCTCGCTGCGCTTTGGCCGCAAGCGCTTCCTCATGTCCTGCGTCGCCATCTTCACCGTCGCCAGCTTCGCCTGCGGAGCGGCTCCCACCCTCGCTTTCCTGCTCATCGCGCGTGTGATCCAGGGAGCTGGCGGTGGCGCGCTTCAGCCGCTCTCCCAGGCCATCCTGCTCGAATCCTTCCCGCCGGCAAGACGCGGCGCCGCCATGGCCGTCTTCGCCTTCGGAGTCGTCGTCGCCCCTGTGCTTGGCCCCACTCTCGGCGGCTGGCTGACCGATACGTACTCCTGGCGCTACGCCTTCTACATCAACATCCCCATTGGCCTGCTCGCCCTGTTCATGATCAACCGCTTCATCAAGGACCCGCCCTACATCAAGAACGCCCGCGTTCCCGCCTTCGACAACATCGGCTTCGGCGCGCTGGTCGTCTGGACGGGTCTGCTCCAGGTCATCCTCGATAAAGGCCAGGAGGACGACTGGTTCGGCGCCACGTGGATCCGCTGGGCCTTCTGCATTCTCGTCACCAGCTTCGCCATCTTCGTCTGGCACTCGTGGCGCAAGCACGAGCCGATGGTCGACCTGAAGCTGCTCAAGAACCGCAACTTCGGCGTCGGCTGCACGCTCATCTTTCTCTTCGGCATCGCGATTTATTCCACCATCGTCGTCCTGCCCCTCTTCTACCAGGAACTCCTCGGATACACCGCGTTCACCGCCGGCCTGGTCGTCGCGCCCCGCGGCATCGGCGCCATCTGCGGCATGCCCGTCATCGGCTACCTCTCCAACAAGGTGGATCCCCGCTACCTCCTCACCTTTGGATTCGCCATCTTCGGCCTCACCACGCTCTACTTCGGCAATGTCACCCTGGGAATCTCCCCGACGACCCTCCTTCTTCCCATCCTCATCACCGGATTCGGCCTCAGCTTCATCTTTGTCCCCATCAGCATCGCCGCGTACGGCACCCTCCGCAATGAGCAGATCGGCAATGCCAGCGGCCTCTTCAACCTCATGCGCAACGTAGGCGGCTCCATCGGAATCTCCATCGCCCAGACCCTGCTCAACCGCCGCTCCTCGCTCCACCAGAACGAGATCATCAACAGCGTCCCGCTCAGCGGCCAGCAGTTCCAGAACTCGCTCAACAACGCCCGCCACGCGCTCACCAATTCCTTCGGCCCCGGTAACACCCTCGCACCGGCCCAGGGTCTTCTCTACCAGCAACTTGGCCGCCAGGCCTCCCTCTGGGCCTTCGTCGATGTCTTCCGCTGGCTCTCCATCCTCAGTTTCGTCTGCCTTTCGGTCGCCTGGCTGTTCAAGAAGGTCAGACCCGGCAAACCTCCCGCAGGAGCCCACTAACCGCAACAAATCCGGGTGCCTCATGATCGGCACGGCCTCATCGCGCCTAACGTGGGAAGCTTCCCTGGCCATCCCGAACCCGGCATGGTGCGCGTGGAGGCAATCGTCAAGGGGATTGTGTTTGCGGGTTCGATCGCTCTGGTTGCGGTGGGATGTCGTTGCACGGTGGTATTTACATAGCCTGCGCTTGGTGTTAGAATCTTCGCCTTCTTCCGGCCGGTCTTGTGGGGTCGCGCGGGTACCTGATCCCAATCAACTGAGGTGTGGATTATGAGAGTGCACACCGATACTCGTTATGGACGATCATCGATCCATCAGGCCACTCTTCTTGTCTTCCTGGTCATGGGCGGCCTGGCCGGTCTCGCCACGCCGGCGAAGGCCGATACCATTTTCACCAGTATTATTGGCAGCGGTATAGGGGGGCCTGGGGTGCAAGGCCCAAGCGAACCTGGGGGAAGCGAGTCGCTGGCGGAAGCCTTCACCCCGGCTGCGGAGTATGAGCTCACCGACGTCCAGGTCGAAGTGTTTCAGGTGCTGGGCTTCGGGAGTGATCCCTACTTCAATGTCTCGCTGTTTTCGAATGCCAGCGGCGTTCCTGGATCGCTGATCGACACATTAGGGACTGACCTGACGGCTCCGGTCGGGGTCGGGATCGTGACAGTCTCGGGGACGGCGTTGCTGAACGCAGGCACAGAGTACTGGGTTGTGCTGACTCCCTTCGACAGCACAACCCAGATTGCCTGGGAGGACGGGGCGAGCCAGTCTGCGCCGGTCGCCGTCACTGCATCCACTACCGCTCTAAGTGGATGGAGTTCTTCTTCGGGAACCGTCGACCCCCAACTTCAGGTCGATGGCACCCCAATTCCTGAACCATGCAGCTTTGCGTTGGTCTGCTCGGGGGTGATCGGCGTGATTGGGCTGGCACGCCGGAGGATAACGTGAGCTTGCCGACTGGATACTGACGGGTAGTGGATCGAGACGTGGGACGCCCGCGCGTAGGAACCAGATGTGGGCCACCCGCCCTGCGAGAAACGGTTCTTCTCCGTCGCGATCCTGCTGCCGATGGCCACATGCACCGTGCGGTTCTCGGACCTGCCACCGCCCGCAAGAATTCTCCATAAAATTCTCCCCGACCCTCCCCACATCCCCGCCTCGCTCGCGTACCATTCCTTCCATTGCGGCATTGCACGGATCACTATCCCTGAAAGGAATAACCCACATGGCCAACCCCTTCGTTCACCTCGAACTCTCCACCCAGGACGTCGCTAAGGCAAAAGAGTTCTACTCCGGCCTCTTCGGCTGGGCCGTCGTCGACAACGACATGGGCGACATGATCTACAGCACCTTCAAGCCCGACTCCGGCCCCGGCGGCGGTATGTTCTCCATGCCGGGAGTCCCCACAATGTGGCTCGCGTACGTCGGCGTCGAGGACATCAACGCCTCTACCGACAAGGCCAAGTCGCTCGGCGCCACCATCCACAAGGGCCCCATGGAGATTCCCGGCATCGGCTGGGCGACGATCCTGGCAGATCCCGGCGGCGCCACCATCGCCCTCTTCCAACCCAAGCAGCCGACGTAATCCGCGCGGCTCGCCCATTCCAGGAACCCCACGATCACCGCAGCCCCAAAGCGGTCATCGTGGGGCTGCCACCTGGTCAGATGTGGTCAGGCTTCTTCCCGCATCAGCTACAATTGCAAACCTATGAACACTGTTTCTCTCCTTCTCGCCGCGAGTCTTTTAACCACGACGCAGGTTAGTCCTCGCACTTACGTGCCTCTTTCCGCCGCCGTCGACACAACTCCGATCCCCACCCTGTCCAGCGCGGATGAAGTCATGGCGCAGGCCAAAACCAGCGCCTCGGCGGAGCACAAGAACATCATGCTCGTCTTCAGCGCCTCGTGGTGCGGACCGTGCCGCATGTTCGAGGCTCTGCTAAAGGACTCGAAGACCGGCCCTATCATCGACCGGTACTTCGTCATCGCCAGTCTCGACGTGGGCGAGAAGCCGAGCGACAAGCGCCACGCAAACAGCCCTGGAGCCGAAGCGCTGGAGTCGTCGCTCGGTGGAGCAACCGCCGGCTACCCCTTTATCGTTTTCCTCGATCCCACCGGCAAACCCATCGTCAACTCCTTCCGGCCCGTAAAGGGCAGCGCCACCGGCGACAACATCGGATACCCCGCCCTCCCGGAGGAGATTGACTGGTTCATGAAGATGCTCCAACAAGGCGCCCCCGCCCTCTCGCACAAAGAGGCAAGCACCATCCAAAACTGGCTGCAGCAACGAGGCCACATCTAGTCCATCGGCGTTGGGACGGCAGCGCAGCGCCGTAGCCGCTACTTCTTCTGGCTCGGCACGAACTCTTCCATCACCGCTTTGCGCATCAGGTCCGGCGGCAACAGCCCCTGCGCCAGCAGGAAGTCGTGAAACTTCTTCTGATCGAACTTCGGCCCCAGCGCCGCCTCCGTGTCCTTGCGCAGTTGCAGCAGCTTTGTGTAACCGTAAAAGTAGCTATTCGCCTGGCCCGGCGAGCGGAACGTAAACCGCTCCACCTCTTCCGTCGCAAACGCGTGGCTGAGAGCCACATCGTTCTCCAGCACCTTGTCGGCTTGCTCCGGAGTCACCTTGCCCGCTTGCAGCTCGGAGTCGAGAAACGCGCGCGCATCCCGCAGCAAGCGAAGTTGTAACGTCAACAGTTGCCCATCCACCGGCTCATACGGCTGCATCACCCACTCCGAATACAGTCCCCAGCCCTCCACGTTGGTCGAGTTGAACGCGTACAGCGCCCGCGCCAGGCTCACGCCATGCTCCAGCATCGAGTCAAACTGCAACTCGTGCCCCGGCCTCGCTTCGTGCGCCGTCAGCGTCCATGCAACCGCGTCGAAGGCGAAGTCGTCGTACTTGTCCGCCTCGCCGCCCGTGGAAGAAGGAACATTCAGCGGCAGCACAAACTCGCCCTTCTGCCCGGTGTTGTGCAGCAGAGCCGGCGCCGACATGTGTGGCGCGGGCTGCTGCGCCGTCTCCGCCGCGGTTGCCAGGCGAATGATCGCAGGCCGCGCGGGCAGCGTCACCAAATTCTTCGCCACGATGATGTCTTCAATCGCCTTCAGCCGCGCCTTGTAGAACGGCAGGATCGCGTCGCCCGTAATCTGCGTCTTCTTCAGCTCGTGAATCACGTCGCGATAGTCGGTCAACTTCCACCCGTGCTCCTTCGCCACCTGCGCCGCGAGCGTCGTCATCTCCGCCTGATCGTCGGTGTACGCCTTATGCGCCATCTCCGCCAGTTGCGCCGGAGGAAGATCGACGCCATAGCTTTCCAGGCTCAACGCGTACTCTTCGGGCGCCAGGCGGAAGTCGCTTCGCGCCTTGGGCATCACCGTCGCCCGAATCCATGTGTCGTACTCCGCCAGTTGCTGCTGCAGTTTGGCGAAGGGCTCCTCCCATCCAGTCAGCTTGTACTTGCGGAACAACTGCCCAATGCCGTCGACGTAGTTCTTGTCCCGCCCCAACTCCGTCTCTATCTCCATCGACGACGGATACACCACGCCCGGCTTGGCCATCTGCTCCATCACGCGCTGCTTCAGAACATCGGCGAACGGCTTGAATCCCGGTTCCACGCCCGCGTACTTGCGTAGCCGAATTACTGCCGCCGGTCGCCGCTCCGCCGGTACCTGGTCGTCCAGCAGCGTCCGCAAGCCGCCAAACACAGCCTGGCTCGCGTCGATGAACTGCACCTTGTGGGCAAGCTGATAACCATCCTGGCGAAATTGCAGATTGAAGGTCTTCTGCAGAATCTCCAGGTCCTCGCGCACATCCTTGTTCTTTTCCTTTGCTTCGATCTTCTTCAGGTTTGCAAGAATGTCCTCCAGCTCCTTGCGCTGCACAATCTCGTCGGCGCGCGTCGCGTCCGTGATCAACGGATCGTACTTCGCCAGCCCCTGCCGGGAGCCGCCCTCCGGCGAATGCTTCAACTGCACATCCAGAAGCATCTGCGTGTACTCGTTGCTGCGCGCAACCCACGCCGGTTGAGCCGCGGCAGCGGGAGCAGGAGCAGGAGATGCGGGAGCGGCAGGAGTCTGCGCCCCACCAGCAGAGTTCGCGGCCAACAGGCCAGAGGCAAGAATCATCGACAAGACAGGGGTGCGACGCATCGGCAAATCTCCATGAAATTGAGTACAACCAGCATACGGGTTGATCGGGCTGGGCGAGAACTACGGTTGCGTCGGAGGCGGCGTGCCACCACTGCTGCTCCCGGCCCCGGTGGTGGTCGAGTTGCCGAATGGGTTGGTGGAATTGCTCGGGTTGGATGGGTTGGTCGATCCACCAATAGCTCCCGGCGTCTGGCCGAGTCCACCCGCACCCACCGAACTCGCGCCCGCGTTCAGAGCAGCCGCCGCCTTCAGCTTTTCAATCCGCGGATCGTAAAGAAACTCCCACGACTCGTACGTCGTCTGCTCGTTCACGACGAGAATGGAATTGCCCTTCGCGCTGCTGCCGACGCCCATAAACGGTCCCGTCGCTCCGGGAAGACCTGATCCGGTCCCGAACGGCCCCGTCGTAAAGGGCGCACTCGTCTGCCCAGCCGCCCCGGTCGAGTCCGTCGAGCCGGCTTGTCCAGTACTTGCCCCCGGCCCAGTCGTGGCGCCTGGCGCAGTCGTTCCGAAGGACGACGTAGTTCCGAAGGACGACGTAGTTCCGCTGGACGCGGTCGGGGTCCCACCGATCCCGGGCGACTGCATCCCCGCCACCGATCCCAGCCCCGTACTCGCGATGCCGGCCAGCGGCAGCCCGAAGAATCCCTTCACCGTAGTCTTGTTCTGCCCTACCGGAATCAGGCGATAATCCGCCTTGCCGGTCAGCGGGTCGACATACCGCTGCCGCAGATAACGAACTCGGTTGGTGTTTTCCAACTGCTCGATCGACCCCGGGTAATGCTGGGTCTTCAGGTAGAACCTTCGGATCGCCCGCACATACTGGTCGGCCCGGCGAGCCGACTCCGCCTCGCGCTCGCGGCGCAGGCTGAACGCCACCTCGGACGCGGCAATGCCCAGCACCATCAGGATGATCGCGATCACCACGATCAAGCCCAGCAGCATGAAGCCCTGCTCGCCCGACGGCCGCGGCCCTGCCTCGCATTTCGTCCCTTGTACCTTGTCCCTCATATTCAGTTCGCCAGCAACTTGCGTCTTCTCGAACCTCGAACCTTGAACCTCGAACCTCGCAATCAGTTCGTCAGCAATGGAAGTGTCTGCTTGTTATTGTTCTGCATGTCTTCCACCTGGATGGACTTCGCATCGATAGCAATCACGCGATACCGGCGCAGCACAATATCGCCGGCCGCTGCCGTGTACACGGTATCGTCATGCAGCAAAAATGCTTGCTTCGCTCCGCTCGCCGAGGTTTGGATGCCGAAGTATTTCAGCTCGATCGGCGGAGGTGGTGGCTTAGGTGGTGGTGGCGGACAATTCGGCGGGCAAGGAATTGGCGGCGGAGGCGGTTTCACTCGCGCCGTTGCGATCGGCGTCGGAATCGTCACCGGCGGCGCCGAGTTCGTCGAGAAAATATTGCGGCCGCTGCCGGAATAAACCACCGACTCGCTCACCAGCATCGCATCCATGTGCAGCGTCGGGTCCAACCCGCCCGAGGTCTTCCCCACCGTCTTCGCAGCCGGCCCCCGGTTCACAACCGGAGCCGCTGCCGCCGGACTACTCGCCGAAGCCGCCGGCGCAGTCGCCACCACCGCCGACGCTGGTGCAGTAGGCCCGCCGGTGTAAAAGTACTCAAAGTAGACGAGCGCCGCCGCAATCACCACGAACACGGCCACCGCGATGAGCTTCAGCCGGTCTTCCGACGCCTTGTTCGCCACAGTCTTCATCGCGCTGCCCCTCCAGTCCCCGCGTGCGCCGTAGCGTCCGCACCGCCCGAAGTCTCATCCGAAACAAGCTCCTGGGTCCCGGCCTTCCGCAGATAGGTCGTGGCTCGCATCCGCAGGCTCACCGTTCCGCTCTGCTGCCCGGTCAGCGTCAGTCCAGTAATCACGAAGAACATCTTGTCCCGCTCGAGCGAATTGAGAAACGTCACCAGCGGCCTGTAATCGCCGCTAAGGGTGGCGTCCATACGAACCTCGATTAGCTCGCCCGCCGTCCCCGCCATCACCGTCGCTGGCGCATACTGCACCCGCGTCAGCCGCACCCCCGTCTTCTTCGTCAGCGCGCCAAGTTCGCGCAGCATATCGGAGTCCGTCGCCGGCAGCCGCTGGCTCGAAAACCGATCTGCGTCCATCGTCGCTTGCGGCAGCTTCGCATCCAGCCCACGCAGCGGTACCGCCGCAATCTCCGCCGTCTTCTTCTCAATCTGCTGTTGCGCCATCGCGTCGGCGTTGTAGTTGCTCGACGCATGCCACAAGAACGCCATGTTCGCCAGCAGATAAAGATTCACCACCGCAAGCAGTCCCACGCCCGCCCAGTGCAGGTTCAGCGGACTCAACCAGTTTCGCGCCGGCCTCGCCCCATTGCTGGTCGCAACCTTCGGCTTCAGCACCGTCAAGGCACTCACTTGGCACCTCCCTTGACGGCAGATTTGTTCGGCTTACCAGCGACGCCCGCAGGCTTCGCGCCCGAAACTCCCGTATGAGCCACCGCCTTATGCCCAGTGGACACCGGCCCGCTCTTGCCCTCCTGCGCCGACTCTTTGCCCTTCTCTTCCGTTCCCTTCGTCGCTGGGGGCAGCGGATTGTACCCGCTCAAAATATCAAACTGCACGCCGCTGGGAACCCCGGTCTGCATGGCCACCGCCACCTTGCCCGGCTCCTGCGTCTGCGCCGTCTCGCTGGCCAGATGCGGCGCGAGGAATCGCTGGCTCCGCTCCAGGTTCCGCACCAGATCCACCGACGCATCGCGCTGCCCGTTCACGCGCAGCCGCATATTGATGTCGCCTTCCTTGGTCGCCGTCGGCTCGATGCTCGTCACCTGCACACCCGCCGGCAGCACACTCTCAAGATCCATCAACACCGAAGTCCAACTGAAGCTCTTCTGCGCAAACAAATCGTTCAGGAACCTGGAGCGTTCCAGCACTGCGCGATTCTGCGGCTGCATCATGCGCTTCTCGTTGGTCTGCCGCTCCGTCTCCAGGGCCGTGGTCTGCGACTTCAGCGCATCCATCTGCGCCTCGGCCACCTTCGCCCGCGCACTCTGATAATGCAGCCCGACACCCAGCGCCACCGCCGTCACCGCCAGTGCCGCCATCACCAGCCGCAGCCGCGCAAACAAAGGCCGCAGTTCGACAAACGGACGCGTCGCGAGATTGATTGAAACACGCATCTAGTTCGCCAAAGCCCCCCGCACGCCCGCCAGCCAGCCTAGCGGAACGGCCGAACTTGCTCCATCACCCAGCATCTGCCGCCCCATCATCTCCTGCACCGCGAGCGGTCCCACATACGCCTCGTCGAGCACCGCCGTCAGAGCCTCGGCGCCCAGCGTCCCTGCGGCCAGCACCACCGCCGGAGTCGTCTCCAGCGTGTCTTCGAAGTACGCCGCCGCCACGCTCACCGCCTGCGCCACCTCACTTGCCGGAGCCTGCAGACTGCTCTCGGCAACCATCTCCGGCTGGCTCACCGGCGCCTGCGACCCGGCCGCTGCCATTCGCGCCGCAATGGCCGCAATACTTGTCTCCGCAGCCTGCTCCCGCGCCGGCTCTGCACTGGCACTGGCCGCCCGCAACTCGCTGCGCAGGTCCCCACCCAGATCCACAGTCCGATGCAGCAGCAGCACGCCACCCTTCACAATCGCCGTTGTCACGCCCTCGCGCCCCGCATTCACAACCAGCCTGGGCATCTCGCCTTCGTCCAGACCAGCCAGCGCCGCCAGCGTGCTCGGCAGCACCGCGCCCGGCTCAAATCCCGCCTCGCGTACCACGCTCTCGTAGTCCGCCAGCACCTCATGCGGCATCGCAACCGCCATCACCTGAATCGATTCCTTCGCGGTCGCCATCACCTGGTAGCTCACCGCCGCGTCATCCGCGTCGAACGGCAGCAGCTTCTTCAGCCGGAATCGCACTACCGGCAACGCCTCCGCAGCCTTGGCCGGAAGCTCATCAAAATCCAGCAGCAGCACTCGCACCGCCGCATCCGGAACCACCAGCGTCACCTCGCGCGTCTTCAGACACACTGCTTCGAGCGCGCTCCGCACCGCCGCCACCATCGCCGCACGTCCCGCCGCACCACCGCCCACGCCCCCGACGACTCCGCTCGCAGCCGAGTTGCCAGCCGGGCTGGCCACCGTAACCCCAGCATCCACGGCACTCAGCCGCGGCGCTACAACCCCATCGGCCAGCGGCACCCGCGACACCGCTGACAGCACCGCCGACGCGTCCTCAGCCCGCGCCGCCACAACTCCCTCGGCCCGCACCTCACACGCCAGCCTCGGCCGCGTCCCTAACGTTCTCGGCAAGATTTCCATTCAGTCCTAGACTACCTATTTCCTTGTACTTCCGCGCGCCAATCCGCTGTTGGCTCAACAAGCGCGTTTCCGCTCGAACCTCGAACCCAGTACCTCGAACCTACCTTACCTGCCCGCCTCAATAAACGTAACCTTATTAATCTCCTTCAGCGTAGTAATCCCCTGCCTCACCCGCTCAATCGCCGAATCCCGCAGGAAGCCCATCCCCTTCTCCTTCGCCTTCTTGCGAATCTCGCTGCCTGGCTTCTTCGCCAGCAGCATCTCGCGAATCTCATCGTCCAGCTCCAGCAGCTCGTGAATCGCCGACCGCCCGCGGAACCCGGTCCCCGCGCACTCCATGCACCCCACGCCTTCGCGGAAGTTGAACCCGCGCCACTCCTCCGGCTCCAGTCCGCTCGCAATCAGCTCCGCATCCGAGTAGTGCACATCCCGTACGCAGAACTCGCACACCGTCCGCACCAGCCGCTGCGCCAGAATGCAGTTCAGCGCCGAAACAAAGTTATACGGCTCGACGCCCATATTCAGGAAGCGCCCCAGCACATCGACCACGTTATTCGCGTGCACCGTTGTGAAAACGAGATGCCCGGTCAGCGCCGAGTTGATCGCAATCTGCGCCGTCTCCGCATCGCGGATTTCGCCGACCAGAATCTTGTCCGGATCGTGCCGCAAAATCGACCGCAGCCCGCGCGCAAACGTCAGCCCCTTCTTCTCATTCACCGGAATCTGCGTAATCCCGCGAATCTGGTACTCCACCGGGTCCTCAATCGTGATGATCTTGTCTTCTTCGCTCTTGATCTCATTCAGCGCCGCGTACAGCGTAGTCGTCTTGCCCGACCCCGTCGGCCCGGTCACCAGCACCATCCCGTACGGCTCCTTGATGTACCGCCGGAACCGCTCCAGATCCTGCGGCGCGAAGCCCACCACATCGAGCGAAAGCTTCTTGAACTTCTCGCTCATCGACTCTTTATCGAGCACCCTCAACACAGCATTCTCGCCATGCACCGTCGGCATAATGCTCACGCGGAAGTCGATCAACCGCCCCTTGTACCGCACGCGGAAGCGCCCGTCCTGCGGCACCCTGCGCTCCGCAATATCCAGTTCGCTCATCACCTTGATGCGTGAAAGAATCGTCTGATGATGCTCGCGCGCAATCGGAGCCATCGCCTGCTGCAGCACGCCGTCGATGCGGTACTTCACCATCAGGCAGTCGTCGCACGTCTCCAGGTGGATATCCGAAGCCCTCCGCTCCAGCGCCGTAAAGATCGTCGTGTCCACCAGCCGGATAATCGGCGAAATATCGTCCTCGCCGGTCAGCCGCTCAATCGAAATATTCTCGTCGGAGTTGTCGTCGCCCGTCAGGACGTCAAACGCCAGCCCTTCGCTCGCCTCGTCCAGCACGCGCTGGCTCTGCTCCGTCTTCTTCAGCAGATCGGTAATTTGCGACAGAGTCGCGACTCTGGTAACCAGCCGCTGCCCCAGCAGCCCCGAGATCTCGTCCAGCACCATCAGCTTCGACGGATCGCTCACCGCAATCGCCAGTCGCCCGTCAAGCTGCTCCAGCGGCACAAAGTTGTACCGGAACATCATGTCCACCGGCACGCTCTTGAACAGCTCATGCGAAATCTTGAAGTTCTTCAGATCGACGAAGTCCGCGTGATACCGCCGCGCCAAAGCCTGCGCACGCTCCACTTCGCTCATCCCCATTTCGCTCACACTGAGCGGCGCTGCAACCGGCGTTGACATATACCTGTAAGACTCCCCTCAAACCAACTCGTTATATCCCATCACCAAATACAGTCCACTTCTTTCGACTCCCGGATGCGCTTGTCCTTGGTTACAAGTTTCACGCCGTGGACCAGAGCGGTTGCAGCGATGATCCGATCAGTCGGATCGCGCGGAAATTCGCTCGTGAACAACGTCGACCGTTCAGCAATGGCTCCCGTAATCGGAAGCACCACAAAAACCGCCTCCACGTACCGCAGATACTCGGTCAAAGTGCTCGGCAAACGAAATCCGCCGTTCGCCGAGTTCATTGCTATCTCCCACAGCGTCGAACTGGCAATCGCTACGCCCTCTCCTGCCCGGCTCGATTCACGAATCGCGGCAGCCGCCGCATCGGAAAGCTGCCGCTTATCGGTCGTCATCCAAACCGCTACGTGCGTGTCGAGAAGAATCACAGCAATTCCCGTGCTGACTCTTCGAAAAACTGCTCCCACTCTTTGTCGGAATAGATCGGCTTCATAATGTCCCCAACAATCTCAATCTTGCCAAAGTAAAACGCATCCAGGGGATCTTCTCCTTCCGGCAAATCAATAGGGACCAGCTTCGCCACCGGCTTGCCATTCTTGGTCACCAATACCGGTACCCGTTTAGCCTGCACTTCGTCCATAACCGCAAGGCACTGAGCCTTGAACTTACCCGCTGCCATCGTCCTCATCTCGCACCTCCACCATGGTCATCTTACCATGGTCATATCTTCAGGCGCACCCTTTTTCTTGAACGTCGGTCCGGCAGGGAATCCGCTTCTGCCTTCGCACTCCGTCGACTAGAATGACCCCAAGGCGCAAGAACACCCCACCGAACAACGAAGTCTGGAGCACCACCCCATGCGTCTCGGCCCCCTGGCCCTCATCCCGTCTGCCCTGATCCTCACCCTCTGCGCAGCCTCAGGCATGGGTGGCCCAGGTCTCGCCTTTGAGACCTGGGTTTACGCGCGATCCCCTAAAGACCCGCCCACCACCACTATCCCGACCCTGAAGCTCTACTCCCGCGAGACCATCGTTGACGTCTCGGTCTCCGACTCCCAAGGCCATCCCGTCCGCGGCCTGCAGCAATCCGACTTCACCATCGAGGAAAACGGCAAGCCGCAGCCCATCCACAGCTTCGCGGAATTCGATCAGCAACCCGCAGCGGTCGACGTTCCGCCAGAACTCCCGCCCAACGTCTACACCAACTTCCAGCCCCTGCCGGAAAGCGGCCCGGTCAACATTCTCCTCATCGATACGCTTAACGCCCAGCCCGCCGACCTGGTCCACGAACAGGAAGCGACAATGGAGTACCTCGAGAAGATGCCGCCGGGCACTCAGATCGCCATCTTCTGGCTCTCCACCAGCGGTCTCCACACGCTGCAGCCCTTCACCTCCGAGCCGGCTTTGCTGCGCCGCGCGGTGCAGACCCGCATGTTCGAGTTCGGCACGAACATGGAAAAGTGGACGCGGGATTGGTACACCGTCGACGCGCTCGATCAGATCGCAGCCTACATCTCCAGAATCAAGGGCAGGAAAAATCTCCTCTGGTTTACCCCCCGCATGCCGATCCTGCTCGTGCGCGACGGAGGCTATAGCTGGGGTGATCCAGATCCAAGAGGCGGCTGGGACCCGCCGGATATGGGAGTCGTCAACCGCCTCATGGACACCTTCGAACTCCTCACGGCGGAGCAGGTCGCCGTATACCCGGTAGACCCCGGCGGCGTCCAGGGCCTGGGTGTGGAGAACCTGCGGGCGGAGGCAGTGGCCGAGGGCCTCGGCGGCGTTGCGTACTACAACAACAACGACCTCGGCTCCGTCATCGCCAAGGCGATCGACAACGGCTCTCACTTCTACACCATCTCCTACTTCCCGCCCAACAGGAAGGACGACGGCCATTTCCACTCCATCAAGGTCGAGGTCAACCGCCCCGGACTGCGCCTCGTCTACCGCAAGGGCTACAACGCCGAGAACCCTCGCCTCCACATGCCCACCTCCGGCACTCCCCTGATGAATGCCGCACTCGAAGCCAAGGTGCCCTCTGCGACCCAATTGCTCTTCAACGTTGAGGTCCAGCCGCAGCCCAGCACCGAACCCCGTTTGCCCACCGACTCTCCCGTCATGGGCTCACTCGCTCACCGATTCCGGAAAGCTCATCTGACCCGCTTCGACCTCGTATACGCCCTGCAATTGAGTCAGGTCGCCTTTGCGGACGGCCCGGACGGGACCCACAGCGGCTCGCTCGAATTCGAAGCCGCAGCCTATAGCAGCAACCGCAAACTCGTCACCACGCTCAAGCAGACGACAAGTCCGCCGCTCGCCAGCGACGAAGATCCGCAGTCTTCGGAGACGCCATTCTTCCAGTTCTCGCAGCATCTGGACCTTCCGCCCGGACAGGTCTATCTCCGCGTCGGCATCCTCGACCGCCTCTCCAACAAAGTAGGCACCCTCGAAATCCCCCTCACCGTCCCAAAGAAATAGGGTGCCCCATGATCAACACAAGCGCAGCGCGTGTTGATCGTGGGGTTACTCTCTTTCCGCCGAACCTCCCCGCAATGTGCGCCGCGAACCGAATTTCACCCCTCTTTTCCACATCAAACCGTGTCAAGCCCCAAATCCTGTAACTCGCTCCATCCAAAAGAAATAGACTTGGCCGAGCAGGTTGCGCCGGATGGTATAATAGAAGGATAGGAATCAGGAAGGATCTCGGCCGCGAGGCACCTGCTCGGGACATCTCTCCGGCTCCAAATCAACCGTAAACGTCACATGCCAGAGACCTTAGTTATTAACACACCTGAAATCAAGACTTTACATTTGGTATAGACCAGAGGTCCAGGTGGTGTCCCTAATTTCAAATTAGGACACTACCGAGGTCCAGACTCAAGTCACTTTTTTTGAATACTTTAGGACGGGGGGTACCCACATCAACCAGCAACCGTTCCTTGCCTACTGCCCGCCGCCACCCGCGCCAGCGCTCAGGCTGAATATTGGCAGGTACAGCGCAATCAGGATCGTCACCACCACCACGCCCATCACGATCAGAATGGCCGGCTCGATCAGGCTCATCGCCGCCGTCAGGTTGGTCTGCACATCCTCTTCGAAGAACTCCGCCACCGAGTTCAGCATCTGCGGCAGCGCGCCGGTCGACTCGCCAACCTCGATCATCTCGACAGCCAGCTCAGGAAAGACCTTCGTCTTTTCCAGGCTCATCGACAGGCCTTTGCCCTCGCGCACCGACTCGACGCTCGCGAACACAGCCTTGCTGATCTGCCTGCTGTCGATCGACCGCGCCGCCGTCTCTAGGCTTGGAACCAGCGGCAACCCGCCCTTCAGGAGCGTCGACAGTGTCCGCGAGAAGAGTCCGACCTGGTACTTCAGCCACACGCTGCCAATCAGCGGCAACCCAATGCGAACCTTGTCCACCAGCGTCGCGCCCGCATCCGTCTTCATCCAGCGGATCAGCAGGAAGATCGCCAGCGCCACCGCCGCCAGGAAGTACAGCCCATAGCTCTGCGCGTCCTTGCCCAGCGCCAGCAAAAAAGTCGTGATCGCCGGCAGTTTCGTCCCCAGTTGCTCGTACAGCTCAGCGAACCGCGGCACAACGAAGGTAATCAGAAAGGTAAACAGCCCAGTCACCATCACTACCAGCACCGCCGGATAGATCAGGCTCGCGACCAGTTTCTTGCGGAACGTCAAACTCACCCGCTGAAAGTCGAGGTACCGTTGCAGCACTTCTTCCAGATTGCCCGACCGCTCGCCCGCCAGCAGCGTCGTCGTGTACACGATCGGAAATCCGCCCTGCGCCTCGAACGATTCCGAGATCGACTCGCCGTTCTTCACGCGAGTCGCCACATCCTCCAGTTGCGCGCGGAAGTGCGGGAGCTTCTGCCTGCGCGCCAGCAGTTCGATCGAGCTCAGGATCGGCAGCCCAGCGCGAATCAGCGTCAGAAACTGCTGGTTGAAGATCAGAAACGTCTCCAGCTTGACCTTCTTGTTCTTGCCTTGCCCCGCCAGCAGCCCGCTCGCCTTCACCGAGTAGACGTAGTAACCAGCCTGCGTGAACCGCGCGCGCAGTTCCTCCGCCGTGGCCGCCGCGTGTGTCTGCTCCTGCACTCGGCCACGTTCATCCGCCAACCTGATCACAAACTCAGTCATAGGGCTCTGTCCATCTTAGACGCATCCCGCGCAGATTCCTCACGACATCTGCCGCGGGAACAATCGCGAGTTTTCCTGTATGGAAAAAATGATGGACAAAATGCCCCGGGTCGGAGCGTGGCGCGCCAACTGCGAACCCTCAAGGAGTTCGCGGCGGAAAGCCTGATTCAGGCGTGCGCTGCAATCGAGGGATTCACGCGCCTCTTAGACCTGGAGCGCGGCAACCGGCATCTTCTCTTTCTCTGCGAGATACCACTCTACGGTCTTGCGAAGGCCCTCGTGGAAGTGGACCTTGGGCTGGTAGCCAAGCTCCTGGGTCGCGCGAGCGATGTCCGCCAGCGAGTGCTTGATATCGCCGGCTCTGGGAGGTCCGTAGATTGGCTTCCCAGTGAAGCCGAGCTGATCGGCGATGGCCGCATACACTTCGTTGAGCGTTTGACTCTTCCCGGTGCCGATGTTGAACACGCGGCCTGTAGCCACCGCGCTGGGCGCGTGGCAGGCGAGCAGGTTGGCGCTGACGGCGTTTTCTACGTAATTGAAGTCCCGGCTGGTGAGCCCGTCTCCGAAGATAGTTGGCGTCTCTCCCGCCATCATCTTGTACGTGAACTGCGCGATGACGCCGGAATAGGGCGAGTCCGCAGCCTGCCGCGGGCCAAAGATGTTGAAGTAGCGCAGGCAGATTCCCTCGAGGCCGTAGGCGCGGTAAAAAGCCTGAATGTAGTACTCGCACGTGAGCTTCTGCACCGCGTAGGGCGATAGCGGCCGTGGCGACATATCCTCCTGCTTGGGCTGCGTGGGCTGATCACCATACGCCGAAGAAGACGCTGCGTAAACGATGCGGCGGACCTTCGCATCACGCGCCGCGATCAGCAGATTCAAGGTCCCATTGATGTTGGACTCGTGCGAGGTGAGCGGGTCCTTGACCGACCGAGGCACGGAGGCGAGCGCTCCCTGATGCAGCACATAGTCCGCGCCCTCGCAGGCAGCCTTGACTCCCGCGATGTCCTGCAGATCCATCTTCTCAAAAGAGATTTCGTGGCAAATGTCGGCGAGGTTATCAAGGGTTCCGGTGGAGAGATTGTCGATCCCTCGAACCTCGTGCCCCTGCTCAACCAGCGTATGGGCCAGTGTCGAACCGATAAAACCTGCGATTCCCGTGATCAAATAACGAGCCATTTACCCTCCACTCCGGTTCCTACTGAGATGCCTCGAGTTGCCCATGGTGAATCAAGCCAAATTTTCGCTTTGCCCGCACCCGCAAGATCGTGCCTGAGACAGGATTTCGAAAACGACATGAGCATTCAGTCTCAAGAGCAAACCCCTTATCCGTCGATGCAACTTTCGTGCAGTCTCCACAATCTAGGGGAGAATCGGCACCTCGGACGAACGCGAACAACAGTATGCGCTGCAAACACTATATTGGACATTAGCAAATCTGATGCGCCATTGGGCGGCCTGAATCCGCATGGCGTAGAGATGCCGTTTGTAACGGAAAACCGCCTGTCCCCAATGTAAGTTCTCAGCATGTGTCTTTGATAACCTGTTTTGGACACCCACCTTTGAGGTACATAAAGCCAACGATGGTGGATGCGATAATCGAGGACATGTCGAAAACCAGCCAAGCTGTTCTGCCGCAGATTGCCCAAGAGCGCCTTAATCGCCTAGAAGCCCGCACAGCCAGGATCGGAGTCATCGGACTCGGATACGTTGGATTGCCGCTTTCCCTGCTGCTGTCCGAGGCTGGGTTCAAAGTTACAGGCTTCGACATAGACGCGAAGAAGGTCACAGACCTCGAAGCCGGCCGGTCCTACATCTTTCGCATTCCGGCCACCGAGATTCAGAGCGCACGGCAACAGGGCTTCACGGCCACCACTGATTTCGCGTATTTGTCGGACCAGGACGCCATCATCATGTGCGTTCCTACGCCGCTTACCGAGCACCGCGAGCCGGATTTGAGCTACGTGGAAAACACCGCTAAAGCTGCGGCACCGTGGATTCGCGAAGGCCAACTGGTGGTTCTGGAGAGCACAACCTATCCCGGAACAACGGAAGACTTGATGATCCCAGTCCTCGAGGCTGGGAACACGCAAGGCCTCAAGGTGCAGAGCAAGGGAACACCGGCAGAGCATGGCGTCTTTTACGTCGCGTTCTCTCCCGAGCGGGAAGATCCGGGCAACGTCACGGTTGCGCGGCGCGACATTCCAAAGGTAGTAGGCGGGCATGAGCCAATCGCTACAGAACTCGCCGCGGTGCTCTACGAGGGCATCTTTACGCGGTCCGTCCGGGTGTCATCGACGCGCGTTGCCGAGATGACCAAGCTGCTGGAGAACATCTATCGTTGTGTCAACATCGCGCTGGTCAATGAACTCAAGCTGCTTTCGCTGCGCATGGGCGTGGATATTTGGGAAGTGATCGATGCAGCCGCGACCAAACCATTCGGCTTTCATCCGTTCTATCCGGGGCCTGGCCTTGGCGGGCATTGCATTCCCATCGATCCGTTCTACCTCAGCTGGAAGGCGAAGGAATACGACTTCAACACACGCTTCATTGAACTTGCCGGCGAGGTCAACGAGGGGATGCCTGCGCACGTGGTGCAATATGTCGCGAAGGGCCTCAATCAACACAAGAAGGCGATGAACGGTGCAAAAATCCTGATGCTGGGCATGGCCTACAAGAAGGACATTGACGACCTTCGCGAGTCGCCTTCGTTAACTGTGATTGAGCTGCTGCGCGACCAGGGTGCCGAGGTCCTCTACAATGATCCTTACTTCCCGACCGTGGGCCGAGGCCGCCATTACAACCTGAACATGACATGTGCGCCACTCTCGAACCTTGAGCAGTACGACTGCGTACTGATTATGACGGACCATTCCGACTATGATTACAATGAGATTGTGAATCAATCGCAACTCGTGGTGGATTCGCGCAATGCGACCAAAGGGATCCAGTCCGCGAAGATCGTTCGCTGCTAAATGCAAGTGAGAATTAATGGGTGTCGAGGTAAGTACATTTTGTAGTTCGAGAAATGCTTTTGTGTGTTGTATTGTTTTCAACTAACGTGATATAAAAATCAAAGTTCTCAAGCGCTAAGTTGGTCGAAAGCCTAATTTATTATGCATTGAGAATTAATTTCCGGTTCCCAGGAAAAATATTCCTACGTCCTACCTTTGAGTTACATTTGCACTTTTATTCTGCTGGTTCTGATGATTAAGGAGATTCGCTCACTCGAGCTATATCTCTCAGGCAGGCATGAATAAATCTTGATTCGCTACAAAGCAATCCCTTCCCAATTCCAATCCATCCCTGATGGCCTCACACAGAGACTGAGCCGTGCCTCGGGCAGCGTTCTGAAAGAAAACGAGAACTCTGCCATAGCGGTTTGATCCCACAAAGAGCGCGTAACACGTAAGGAACTATTACCAACGGGTCATAGTTCCTTCTTAAAATCAGAACCTTGCAACGGGAGAGGTTTGCCCGGAGTGAGCGGAACTGCGCCCCGACGACCTAGGGTGCACTAGGAGTTTGTTGAAAAAGGC
>PKWK01000060.1 GCA_003133205.1 Granulicella sp.
GGTCAATTCTGCACACTCGTGTAAATTGCCTCACGACCGCATCACTTGTGACGTTTGATGCAATCGTCATGCACGGAAATGTGCTTGCTGCTCAAAAGTGACCGGTTCCTTTGTCCTATCTCGCTCGATAGTGATTGTTAGTCTCTGGTCGGGGGTTGCACCATCCTGGCTGAAGGGGTGAGCCTTGAACAAACAGAAATGACCAGAACCCTAACTTCGGCAATTCAAAAGAAGCACTTGCTCTCGGGATTCATGACTCACGAGTATGGATCAAATCAACCCATGGTGTGTGCGACGCTTACGATCGTTTTCAGTGCGTCTTTGTTGCATGAAACCGATGCCAGATCATCCGATGTTCGCGTGCAGTGGATTCGAGTGCTGTAGAACCGGGATGGGAAGAGGAGTGGTCCTGAATGAACTCGCAGGCGCTTAGAGACACGGCGACAGCTCTTTTTGCTAACAACAAAGGCCTGCTCGCGATGGACGAGAGCAACCCGACCTGCAACAAGCGATTTGCCAGCCTCGGGATTCCGCAGACCGTCGAAGCTCGGCGAGCCTATCGCGAATTGATCGTGACCACTCCCCGGCTCTGTGAATGCATCGGTGGCGCAATTCTCTACGACGAAACGATCCGTCAGCAAAAGAGCGATGGCACTCCCTTCATCAAAGTCCTGATTGAAGCAGGAATCGTCCCTGGAATTAAAGTGGACGCTGGTGCGAAGGAACTGGCAGGACATCCCGGTGAGAAAGTGACCGAAGGCCTTGACGGATTGCGCGACCGCCTTACCGAATACTCTCAAATGGGCGCCCGCTTTGCCAAATGGCGCGCCGTGATTGCGATCGGCGATGGAATTCCAAGCTGGGGCTCGATTGAAGCCAATGCACATGCCCTGGCTCGCTATGCGGCGCTGTGCCAGGAGTCTGGACTCGTTCCTATTGTTGAACCTGAAGTGCTCATGGATGGAGAGCATACGCTGGAGCAATGTTACGAAGCTACGGACGAATTGCTGCGAACGGTATTCAGCGAGCTGTTTGCGCAACGAGTGATGCTGGAAGGAATGATTCTGAAGCCGAACATGGTGCTTCCCGGATTAGCCTGCACCAGGCAGGAGACCGTGGATGAAGTGGCCGATGCAACGGTGAATTGCTTTTTGCGAGCTGTCCCTGCCGCAGTTCCTGCGATTGCGTTCTTGTCGGGCGGCCAACCCGCGGAGTTGGCCTCGGCTCGCTTGAATGCGATGAATGTCAGATTCAAGTCGCGGCTGCCATGGGAGGTGGCGTTCTCGTTTTCTCGTGCCATCCAACAACCCGCCTTGGAGATTTGGAAGGGGCAGGATAGCAACGTATTGGCGGCGCAGCAGGCCTTGTATCACCGCGCCTATTGCAACCAGGCTGCCCGCGCCGGCCAATACTCCGGCGCAATGGAGAAAAAATGACCGGAACCTTGCGAAGTCAAGCGTTGGAACACAAAGCATGAATCAAATACCGTTGTACCCTCTGCGGTTCGATCCGATTTATCAATATCGCCTCTGGGGCGGCCGTCGCTTGTCCGACCTGCTCTCCGCGCCTCTTCCAGACGATGGCCCGATCGGCGAAGCATGGGTGCTCAGCGACCGCGAAGATCATCAAAGCCAGGTCGCCAACGGGTCACTGAATGGACGGACCATTGGTGAATTAATGGGACAGTTCCATGTGCAACTAATGGGTAAGCTGGCTCCGCGCTTCCACCGCTTTCCGCTGCTCCTCAAATTCCTTGACGCACGCGAAATGCTTTCTGTCCAGGTGCATCCCAGCGACGTCTACCCAGACCTGATTCCAGCTGGCGAGACTGGGAAGACCGAAGCTTGGGTGGTGCTCGAGGCAGAGAAAAATAGCCGCATCTATGCAGGTTTGAAGCCAGACACGACTGCTGACGGTCTCCGGCGTTCCCTCGTCAGTGGAATTCTCGCGGATCAACTGGTGAGTATTGTTCCGAAGCCGGGCGATGCCGTTTTCATTCCTGCGGGAACGGTCCACACCTTAGGCGGCGGCGTTGTTGTCTTCGAGGTCCAGCAAAACAGCGACGTCACATTCCGCCTTTACGACTGGGGTCACATCGACGCGAAGACTGGAAAACCGCGGCCGCTGCAGGTCGATCAGGCGTTTACCTGCATAGATTTTGAAGGGAGCGACTTTGGCCTGATCGCGCCCCGCGTAGAGACCACCATGCCCGTTGAGCGCGAAAGACTCTTCGATTGCGAGCCATTCAGGCTGTGGCGATTGCTCGGTCAAGCGCCCTTCCCGGTGGGGGCCACGGCAGAGCCGCGCGTGCTGGTTTGCATTGGGGGCTCAGGACAGCTTGAAGGCGGCAACATCCCTTATGCCGTAGGCAAAGGAGACGTATGGCTCTTGCCTGCAGAGGTCGGAGTATGCGCGTTTCGGCCCAGCCAGGAAGTAACCCTCCTGGAGATTGCAATCCATGGATCGTAATGAATTCGTGATCGTGCGGAATTGACGACAGTGCGATATAGCGAAGTGCGGAAGCTCACGCTAATTTCGCGAACTCTCAGAGGTGGAGATGAATGAAGAAACTCATTGTGTTCGATCTGGACGGGACCCTGGCGCCAAGTAAGTCGCTCGTCGATGCGGAAACACTGGCATTGCTGCATGACCTGCTAGGCATCGTCAAAGTTGCAGTAATTTCAGGCGGTGCGTGGGCTCAGTTCGAGAAGCAGGTGCTCTCCAATCTTCCCCATGACGATCGGCTCGCAAATCTATCACTGCTTCCAACCTGTGGGACAAAGTTCTTCCAATATGTAGGGGATTGGAAAGAGCTTTATTCAGAAGATTTCACTCCGGAGGAAAAGGAGAAAATTGTCAGTTCACTCAAGAAGGCTGTGGAGATGGCTGGCTTTAGCGTCGAAAAGACCTGGGGAGAGACAATTGAGGACCGAGGAAGCCAGATCACCTATTCTGCATTGGGTCAGGAGGCTCCACTGGCAGAAAAAAACAAGTGGGACCCCGACATTGCCAAACGGAAGAAGATTCAATCGATCGTTGAAACCTTTATCCCTGAGTTCTCCGTCCGCATAGGAGGCGCGACATCCATCGACATCACTCAACCTGGTATCGACAAGGCCTACGGAATTGGAAAGCTGCGAGACATTCTCGGGATCTCGCTAAACGAGATGATTTTTGTTGGCGATGCCCTGTTTGTTGGCGGGAACGACTACCCGGCCGAACAGGCAGGCGTTATATCCATCCCGGTTCGAAGTCCGGATGAGACCAAGCGGGTGATCGAAGCAATCATCGCTTGCCTGGGAGACGACAAACATGCGCGACAGTTTGAGGTGGATCGATGAGTGTGTTCAAGCTGAGTCGCCTGGGAATGTTGATGGCGCCGGAGCCAGGAAATCCCCAGGAGGTCGAAGGCGTTCTCAATCCCGCTGCTGCCCGTGGACAGGATGGTGAGCTATACCTCTTTCCTCGGATGGTCGCGAAGGGAAATTACTCGCGCATCGGGATTGTACGAGTGCTCTTCAATGGAATCGGCGATCCGACTGGCGTGGAGCGGCTCGGTATCGCCCTGGAGCCGGAAGCTGATTATGAGCTGCGGCCCGACGGCAGCGGTGGTTGCGAGGATCCTCGCGTCACATTCGTGGAACCGCTTAAACACTACATTATGACGTACACGGCATTCTCGGACCATGGGCCGAGAATTGCCCTGGCCGTATCGGAGGATCTCTTCCACTGGAGGCGTCTGGGACTCGCGACCTTTGCTTCCTCAGATGGCATCGACTTCGATAATGTTGACGACAAGGATGCCAGTCTTTTCCCAGCCATCATTCCCGATCCATCCGGTCAACCGGAGTTGGCAATGCTCCACCGGCCTCTGTTTCCAGGTACTCGCCCCGAGGAAACCGCATGCAGTCCTGCGAAACGGGATGTAGACCTTGACAGGGAGAGCATTTGGATTTCGTACTGTCGAATGACACCCAACAATAAGCCATTTCACACCGGGAAATTCAGTTTCCACCACCGGCTGGCGGCTCCTGTATCGCCCTGGGAACGGCTGAAGATCGGGGGTGGTACTCCGCCGGTGCTGACGAAGTATGGCTGGCTGATCATCTACCACGGCGTTAGCGAAATCGTGGCGCCAGATAACATGGGCCACCAGTTATGTTACTCGGCCGGTGTGATGGTTTTCTCAAAGGAGC
>PKWK01000100.1 GCA_003133205.1 Granulicella sp.
CCCTGGCCCTTGTGGCCGCGAGTGGAAGTCTTGCCCATGCCTGAACCCATACCGCGGCCGACACGTTTCTTGTTTTCGTTCGCCTTCTTGGGGGCGCGGAGATTGGAGAGATTGCGGATTGCCATTTCGTGTTTCCTCGCTATAACGCCGACAGCTCGAAGGCTTGCCGACTCGCATGGGTTGCAGGCTGTTCTCTGCTGAAACTGTTATTCGACGACGCGGACGAGATGTGGCACCTTCGCCACCATGCCGCGGACCGACGGGGTATCTTCGCGCTCGACGATCTGATTGAGCCGTGTAAAGCCGAGGCCCTTGATAACGAGCTTGTGCTTGACCGGGGTGCAGATCTTCGAACGGAAATACTGCAGCTTGATCTTGGCGATTGCCTTTGTACCAGCCATGATTTAGAGCTCCTCTACAGACTTGCCGCGCAGGGCGGCGACTTCGGCCTTGTTGCGAAGCTGGATGAGAGCGTCGAAGGTGGCCTTGACAACGTTGTGCGGATTGGCGGAGCCGAGCGACTTGGTCAGCACATTCTGCACGCCCGCGGAGGTCATGACGGCGCGGACAGTCTTGCCGGCAATGACTCCGGTACCTTCCGGCGCTGGCTTGAGCATCACCGAGCCGGCCCCGTAGTGGCCGAGCACCTGGTGCGGGATGGTGGTCTGGGTGAGGTTGATCTTGAAGAGATTCTTCTTGGCCGCCTCAATCCCCTTGCGGATTGCCTGGGGAACTTCCTTGGCCTTACCCGAACCGTAGCCTACGACGCCCTCGCCCGGATCGCCGACGACGACCAGCGCAGCGAACGACATGTTCTTGCCGCCCTTGACAACCTTGGTGACGCGATTGATCGAGACCACCTCATCCTTGAGGTTGAGCCGGTTCGCGTCGAGCTTTTTCTTCATCACTGCCATATGCTATCCATCTTTCTGGCTGCCCGGTGGGCGCCCAAAAAACCAAAAACTAAAATTCGAGACCAGCTTCGCGGGCTGCGTCGGCAAGCGCCTTGACGCGACCGTGATAGAGATATCCGCCGCGATCGAAGACAACCCGCTTGATGCCCTTCTCCTGCGCTCGCTCGGCGATGAGCTTGCCGACTGACTTCGCCGCGGCTACGTTGCCGCCGTAGTGCTTGTCCTCAGTCTTCTTGCCGAACGAGGACGCGGAAACCAGGGTGACGCCGTTGAGATCGTCGATCAACTGGGTATAGATGTGGTTCAACGAGCGATAGACGTTGAGGCGGGGACGTTCCGGCGTGCCGGACATCTTCTCGCGGATACGGGTATGTACGCGCTTGCGGATTACGTTGCGTTCGCGGGGATTGAGCATAGTTTTTGTTCCTTCCTATTGGCGTCACCAGAGTGCTGGAGACGTTCGGGTTATGAGCCTTTCGCTCTAGCTAGAACCTATTTCGCGCCGGTCTTGCCGACCTTCTTCTTCAGCTTCTCGCCGGTATAGCGGACGCCCTTGTTCTTGTACGGATCGGGCTTGCGCAGCGACCGCATGTCGGCGGCCACCTGGCCGACCTTCTGGCGATCGATGCCGGAGATAGTGAGGTGCGTCTGCTTCGGGTCGATTGCAACTTCGATGCCGGTGGGCAGCGGAAACTCAATGGGGTGCGAGAAGCCGAGAGTGAACACGACGGTGTTCTTGCCCTTCAACTCGGCGCGGTATCCGATTCCGACGATGTCGAGATCCTTGGTCCAGCCGGTTGTAACACCGGTGACGGCATTGAATACGAGTGCGCGGGCGAGTCCGTGGAACGCGGCCTGCTTATCGTTCTCACGCTCTGCGACGAGAGCGCCATCCTTCTGGACCAGCGTGATGCCGCCGGGAAGCATGGCAGTGACCTTGCCCTTGGGGCCTTCAACGAGCACGGTTTTGCCGCCCTCGGTGACGGTGTATTTGACGCCGACGGGTAGCGGAATTGGCTTCTTGCCGATACGAGACATTCGAGAATCCTTTTTATGGCTTGCGAGTCGCGGAGAAAAACTTACGATCTCCGTTCCACTGCAGCCGGCGATGTTTCACGCCTTGCAACTCCAACTGCTACAAATAGGCTGCGCGGACTGAACCCGCGGGCAGCCCGACGATTACCAGACTTCGCAGAGGATCTCGCCGCCGACACCTTCGCGGCGCGCCTGTCGGCCAGTCATGACACCCTTCGGGGTGGTCATGATCGAGATGCCCAGGCCGCCCTGAACGCGCTTGATCTCATCGCGGCCAAGATAGACACGGCACCCTGGACGGGAAACGCGCTGCAGGTCGCGGATGACCGCCTCGTTATTCGGACCGTACTTGAGATACACGCGCAGGACCTTCATGCCGCCCTCTTCGGTCGGCTTGTAGTTGGCGATATAGCCCTCTTCCTTGAGGATGCGGGCAATCTCGCTCTTCAACTTGGAAGCGGGCACGTCGAGCTTCTGGTGACGCGCACGGATGGAGTTGCGGATGCGTGTCAGGAAGTCGGCTACTGGATCGGTGAGGTTCATTCATTCTCCTTCATTCCCCGTTCGCTCGGCGTCTGTCTCAACGGCGAGAACCTGCGGAAACGTTGCTGCTCATATTTGGTGGACCCGGTAGGGCCCTTGCAAAATCAGACTTCCTCCAGACTTCTGCATCCTTGGCGGATGAGGTCTCTGGAAGGGTGAGACGGATACCACAACCTGATAAGTATACAGGTTGACGGGCTTTTCCGCTTACCAGCTTGACTTGACGACGCCCGGAATCTCACCCTTGAGCGCAAGCGACCGGAAGCAGAGACGGCAGACCCCAAACTTGCGCAAAAACGCGCGGGGACGGCCGCAGAGCTGGCAGCGGTTGTGCTGGCGGGACTTGAACTTCGGCTTCTTTGCGTCCTTGACGCGCTTTGCGGTAGTTGCCATAGTGTTTGCTCTCTATCCTTGTTACAAACTGCAAATTCTGTTGCGCTGGTTCTCGTCTGGCGCGAAACTAAGCTCCGACCCGGAACGGCATTCCGAAGCCCTTCAGCAGGGCGCGAGCGCCGTTATCATCGGCCGCGGTGGTAACGATGGTGACGTTCATGCCCTTGAGCTTGTCCACCTTCGCATAATCGATTTCGGCGAAGATGAGCTGATCCCGCAGACCCAGGGTGTAGTTGCCGCGACCGTCGAAGCTCTTTGACGAGACGCCGCGGAAGTCGCGAACGCGCGGCAGGGCGATCGAAATCAGGCGATCAAGGAACTCGTACATCTTATCGCCACGGAGCGTGACCATCGCTCCAATGGGCATTCCCTCGCGCACCTTGAAAGCAGCGATGGACTTCTTCGCCTTGGTGGTGACGGGCTTCTGGCCTGCGATGGAGGCGAGGTCAGCCACCAGCGGGTCCATGATCTTGACGTTCTGGGTGGCTTCGCCGAGACCCATGTTAATGACGATCTTCTCAAGCCTTGGAATCGCCATCGCATTGGTAATGCCGAGTTCCTTGGCAATCGCCGGCCGGATCTCAGTCAGATACTTTTCTTTGAATCGTGCTGCCATGATGATCTTCGCTTTCTCCACGGTTTCCGGAGTAGGCCTGTAGGCCCGTGTACCGATTCGTGGGGTGAACCTGGTTTTCCAACTGAAGCAAAACGTCTTGCTTACTTCTTACTTCTTCTTTTCCGGAATCGCGTTGCCGCTTACCTTCGAGAAGCGAACCTTTGTGTCGCCTTCCATGCGAGTGCCGACGCGGGTCTTGTTGCCCTCGCCGTCCACCAGCATCACATTCGAGATGTGGATAGAAGACTCCTGCTCAGCGATGCCGCCCTTAATGTTCCTCTGCGGGTTGGGCTTGACGTGCTTCTTGATCATCATGACGTGCTCGACCAGGAGGCGGTCCCTGTCTGCGATGATGCGGAGGACGCGTCCGCGTTTGCCTTTGTCTTTGCCGGCGATAACTTCAACGGTATCGTTACGCTTGATCTTGATGCCTGCCATGATGCTTCCTTCCTCGGCAATCTGTCGGAGCCGGAATCCGCTTTGAATCCTTAGATAACTTCAGGCGCGAGCGAGACGATCTTGAGAAACTTCTTCTCGCGCAACTCGCGTGCGACCGGGCCGAATACGCGGGTGCCGACCGGCTCGTTGGCGTCATTGATGACGACGGCGGCGTTCTGGTCGAAGCGGATGTACGTCCCGTCGCGGCGCCGATACTCCTTGCGTAGGCGGACGATGACGGCCTTGACCACTTTGCCCTTCTTGACCGTGCCATCGGGCGACGCTTCCTTGACGGCTGCCGTGACGACATCGCCGAGACCGGCCTTCTTGCCCAGGCCGCCGCCAAGCGGCAGGATCACCTGCAGCTTGCGTGCGCCGGAGTTGTCGGCGACGTCGAGGATGGTTCTCATCTGTACTGACATATTCGTTCTCCTGGGCCATGCGGCCCGGGGCTACTGCCCCTTGACACTCTCACTACCGTGCGGGATAAACTCCGCACAAATCTCGATAAACCTTACTTCGCTTCGGCGAGCGGCTTCTTCTCGTCGAGTTGCGAGAGCGAAGAGCGCCGGACGATCTCCTCAAGCGACCAGCGCTTGAGCTTCGACAGAGGCCTTGCCTCGCGGATCCGGACGACATCGCCGACGCGCGCCGAATTCAACTCGTCGTGCGCATAGAACTTCTTGTTGGACTTCATCACCCGCTTGTACTTGGGGTGGGCCTTGCGAATCTCGATCTCGACAACAATCGTCTTCTGCATCTTGGTCGAGACGACCAGGCCGACCTTCTCGTTGCGACGAGAGGCCTGTGCTTCGGGAGTCGCCGTTGCGGCGGTGTTGGTTGTGTCTGCCATGATTAGTCCTTCTTCGCTTTCTTGCGCGCGGTGCGTGTGCTCGCGGCCGGCGCGGCGGCTACGGCTGCGGGCGATGCGGCCTTGTCAGCCGAGAGCGTGCGCTCGCGGGCGATGGTCTGGATGCGGGCGATGTCGAGCTTCAGCACGCGCAGCTTCTTGATGCCTTCGTTGTTACCAAGGCTCTTTTGGAAGCGCAGGCGGAAGAGCTGTTCGGCGGACTTTGTCTGCTGGCTCGTGAGCTCTTCGTCGGTAAGGTTGCGGATCTTTTCGAGGTCCATAATTTTCTTCTTTCGTTGCAAATTCTCTGGGAACGGCGCTACTTGGCGGCGACCGTTGCCTTAACGTCGTGGCGCTGGATGAAGATGGTCTTCAGTGGCAGCTTGTGGGCGGCGAGACGCATGGCTTCCTTGGCAAGCTCCGGTGAGACGCCCTCCATCTCGAACAAAATCTTGCCGGGACGAACGACCGCGACCCAGTGATCGGGAGCGCCCTTACCCTTGCCCATACGGGTCTCGGCGGGCTTCTTGGTGATCGGCTTGTCGGGGAAGATGCGCAGCCACACCTTGCCTCCGCGCTTGATGAAGCGGGTCATGGCGATACGGCTGGCTTCGATCTGGCGGTCGGTGATGTAGCCGCACTCCTGCACCTTCAGGCCGAAGTCGCCGAACGAGAGATCGGACCCGCGCCACGCCTTGCCGCACATGCGACCGCGCTGCTGCTTGCGAAACTTGACCTTCTTTGGCATCAACATAAGAAAAACCCTCTAACTCTTGACTGCCCACTCATAGCAGGAAGCCAGCTTTCACCGGTCGAGTCTATTAATTCGACCCATCAATCCAACAACTCACAATTGCCAACTAACAACTATTCCTAGAACACGCCTGTCGTCGTGCCCTGATCGCGGCGCTTCTTCTGCTCATAGATATCGCCACGGTAGACCCAGGTCTTGACTCCGATGATGCCGTAGGTGGTGTGCGCCTCGGCAAAACCGTAGTCGATGTCGGCGCGCAGCGTGTGCAGCGGCAGACGGCCCTGGAGGTACCACTCGGAACGCGCAATCTCGTTTCCATTCAGACGGCCCGACACGCGAACCTTGATGCCCTTGCAGCCGAAGCGAAGTGCGGAGTCGACCGACTTGCGCATCGCGCGGCGGAAGCTGACGCGCTTCTCCAACTGCAGCGCGATGTTCTCGGCAACCAACTGCGCGTCGAGCTCGGGCTTGTTGACCTCGAGGATGTCGATGAATACCTCGCGCGACGTCCGCTTCTGGATGTCGGCCTTGAGCTTGTCGATCTCCGCGCCCTTGCGGCCGATGATGATACCCGGACGCGCGGTGCGGATGATGAGGCGCAGCTTGTTGCCGGGGCGCTCGACTTCGACCGAGCTGACGCCGGCGGCCTTCAGCTTCTCGCGCAGCTCAGCCTTCAGCTTTACGTCTTCGACGAGCAGCTTGTCATAGCCGCGCTCCACGAACCAGCGTGACTTCCACGGCTTGTTGATACCGAGGCGAAACCCATACGGATGGACCTTCTGTCCCATAGCTTCCCTTTACTTCGCCCCGGTGCCGGTTGAGCCGGCGGGGCATGATGCAAAACCTTAAGTTTACCGGATTGTTTCCCGGGTTACCCTTCAAATCCAATTACTTCGCGGCCTTCTTTGCTGCGGCCTTCTTTGCTGCGGCCTTCTTTGCCGGAGCTTTCTTCGCCGCGGCCTTCTTGGCTGCTGGCTTGGTAGACTTCTTCGCTGCCGGCGCATCGGTTGCTGCTGACGTAGCGGCAGTCGGCGACTTCTTCTCCGCTACCGTGACGATGATGTGCGCGAGACGTCGCTGGTAGCGGAACGCCCGGCCCATCGGCGCAGGCCGGATCCGCTTCATGCGCGGACCTTCATTCGCCACCGCTGTGTGGACATAGAGGTTATCGACATCGATATCCAGCCCCTGCTCCTGCGAGACGTAGGTCGCGTTCTGGATGGCCGAGCGCAATACCTTCTCGACGATCGGGCCCATCCGCTTGGTGGAAAAGTGAATGGTGTTGAGCGCCTGCTCGACGCGCATGCCTTTGATGGTATCGAGAACGAGCTTCGCCTTCTGCGGACTCGTGCGCTGGAACTTGGCCTCGGCGCGGAACTCTCGAACTTTTTCTACTGCGATCTTCGACATAACTTTGATCCTTCAAACTAACTGGTACGCCATAATCGGCGAGCCTTACCAAATTCGAGTTACTGCAGAACTACTTCGGCTTTGCGGACGTCTCGGCTGCACGAGCGGAGTGGCCCTTGAACGTGCGCGTCGCGGAGAACTCGCCCAGCTTGTGGCCGACCATGTTTTCCGTCACGTAGACCGGGATGAACTTGCGGCCGTTGTGGACGGCGATCGTGTGGCCGACCATGTCGGGGAAGATCGTCGAGCGACGCGACCAGGTGCGCAATACCTTCTTGTCGTTGGTCTGGTTCATGACATTGATCTTCGTTTGAAGATGCGCGTCGATGAACGGACCCTTCTTTGCGGAACGTGACATGTAATTACTCCAAATCCTGTGTTGCCGGTTACGGTGCTGTATACGACGAATCTCTCAGCTGCGAGACTTGGTGTTGCGCTTTGTTACCTACTTACCCTTGTTGCGGCGCGTGACGATGAAGACATCAGTACGCTTGTTGTTACGAGTCTTGTATCCGCGTGTGGGCTGGCCCCATGGAGTGACCGGATGACGTCCGCCGGAGGTCTTGCCTTCGCCTCCGCCGTGCGGGTGGTCGACGGGATTCATAGAAACACCGCGGTTCGATGGGTTGATGCCCTTCCAGCGGTTGCGACCAGCCTTGCCGATGGTGACATTCTCGTGGTCGGTATTGCCGACCTGGCCGATCGTCGCCATGCACTCAACGAGCACCTTGCGCGTCTCGCCCGAAGGCAGCTTGAGCAACGCATAGTCGCCTTCCTTCGCGACCAGGTTGACTTGTGCCCCAGCCGAACGCGCCATCTGGGCGCCCTTGCCCGGACGAAGCTCGATATTGTGCACGATCGTTCCCAGAGGAATGTTCTTCAGCGGAAGTGCGTTGCCGACCAGGATGTCGGCCTCAGGGCCGCTCATGATCTTCTGCCCCACCTTCAGGCCAACCGGCTGGATGATGTAACGCTTCTCGCCATCCGCATAGTGGACCAGCGCGATCCTGGAGCTACGGTTCGGATCATATTCAATGGTCGCGACGGTAGCGGGAATACCGTACTTGTCGCGCTTGAAATCGATGAGGCGCAGCTTCTGCTTGTGGCCGCCGCCCTGATGGCGGATCGTGAGGCGACCGGTGCTGTTGCGTCCGCCGGTGCGCTGCTTGACAGAGAGCAGCGGCTTGTGCGGCTTGTCTGTCGTCAGGTCGTCGTTCACCAGCTTCGTCTGGAAGCGGAGTGTCGGGGTAATCGGTCGAAATGATTTGATCGGCATTTTATTTAACTCCTAGCTGTCAGCTCTTGCCTCTAGCTAGTTCTCTTTCACGTCTCAGGGACTTACTTGTCCCACTTGCATTCAACTCACAACTTACAACCAGCAACCGTACTTACAGGCTGTTCAGATACTCCGGCATCTTCTGCCCATCCTTCAGGCGGACATAGGCCTTCTTCCAGTCGGGGCGATAGCCGGAGAACTTGCCGCGGCGGCGTTCTTTTCCTTCTACAGTTGCAGTGCGGACGCCGGTCACCTTGACCTTGAAGAGCGTCTCGACAGCCTGCTTGACCTCAGTCTTGGTGGCCTTGAGATCGACCTCAAAGACCAACGTGTTCTGGGTCTCTTTCACGCCCATGCCTTTTTCAGTGATCAATGGGCGGCGAATAACGGTATAGAGGGTTGGCATTACGCAACCTCCTTCTTGGCAGCGGCTTTGCTGCGTTTCGATACGAACTTCTTGAGTGTCTCCTGCAGCGCCTCGATAGCATCCTTGGAGAAGATGGCATGCTCGTAGCGGAGGAGATCGTAGGGGTGGACCTCGGAGCTGAGTACAAGCTCAACACCCGAGAGGTTGCGCGAGCCAAGATAAAGTTTCTCGCCGAGCTTCTGGCTGGACTCGACCAACAATGTCGTCTTGCCGGCATCAAGCTTGTTGAGCGCGGTGCGGAAGATCTTGGTCTTCGGCTCAGCCGCGTCGAACGACTCGACGACCGTGAACTTGCCGTCTGCAATCTTCGCAGCGATGGCCGAACGAAGCGCGCCCATCAGCTTCTTCTGCGGGAAGGCGTACTCGTAGGAGCGCGGCTTCGGTCCGTGGACCGTACCGCCGCTGCGCCAGAGTGGGCTCCGGATCGACGCGATACGCGCACGGCCAGTTCCCTTCTGCTTCCACAGCTTGCGGCCGGCGCCCGAGACGAGTCCGCGGGTCTTCGTAGACGCGGTGCCCTGACGCAGCGCCGCGCGGTAGTGCTTGACCGACTCCCACAGGAGTGTGTCGTTGATCTCGCCCGAGAATACTTCGTCGAGGAGTTCGAACTCGCCGACCTTCTTCCCGTCGAGATTGACTACATTGATGTTTGCCATCGTTCTTCTCTCTTCATGCCCGCCATCGATGCGGCGGGCCAAAACCTTGGTTAGCAGGGAGTCATACAACAATCCCTTGCTTGTTTGTCTTTACTTCTTCTTCGGCGAAGCCTTCTTCGAAGCCTTCAGCGGATCAAGCGTGGTACCTCCGGCAAACCCACGACGCTCACGCGGCGGAGCCTTTGCCTTCGAAATCAAAACGTATCCATCGCGTGGACCGGGTACCGCGCCCTCAACCATCAAGAGGTTGTCTTCTACATCGATGCCGCGGATGCGAAGATTGCGGACCGTGATCTGCGCGTGGCCCATGTGGCCAGGCATGCGCTGGCCGGGAAACACACGCGACGGGAATGACGAGGCGCCAATCGAACCTTGCACCTGGAACATGTGGCCGTGTGCCTTGGGGCCGCCGCCGAAGCCGTGCCGGCGAACCACGCCGGCGAATCCGCGGCCCTTCGAGGTACCGATGATGTCGACGAACTTCTCATCGGAGAAAATGTCGACCATAATGCGATCGCCAGCCTTCACTGCGGCGTCGTCGCCATCCTTGGCAACCTCGACCGGGACTTCCTTGATCATGCGGACAGGAGGCACATTCGACTTGGCGAAGTGGCCGGTCATAGCCTTATTCACCTTGGAGGCCTTGATGAAGTCGACATAGCCGATCTGCGCGGCGTCGTAGCCATCCTTCGCCAGGGTCTTGAGCTGCGTGATGACGCATGGGCCAGCCTTCAGCACGGTGACCGGGTGAACATCGCCGCGGTCGTCGAAGAGCTGGGTCATGCCGATCTTCTTGCCGAGAATTCCTGTAACTGACATCGTATTGTTCCTTTCCTCATCATGCCGGGCCATAGACCTCAGCACTGCCGGTGTTGCTTGATAAATTTCTTACTTCTGAACCGTCTTGATCTCAACGTCGACACCAGCGGGAAGATCGAGCTTCATCAGCGCGTCGACTGTCTGCTGGGTCGGCTCGAGAATATCGATCAGCCGTTTGTGGGTACGAATCTCGAAGGCCTCGCGCGACTTCTTGTCGACGTGGGGCGAACGCAGCACGCAATACTTGTTCTTCATAGTTGGCAGCGGAATGGGCCCCGCGACCTGCGCTCCGGTGCGCTTCGCTGTCTCGACGATTTCACCGGTCGACGTGTCGAGCACACGGTAGTCATACGCCTTCAAACGAATTCTGATTCTCTGTCCTGCCATTTTGTGTCTCTCTTCCTGGTACTCAAAGATCGTTTGGAGTGGCTGCCGGTGATGAACTTCTGCACCTGCCGGCAGCCCTCGTTAGTCTCGAACTACTTGATGATCTCGGAGATGGTTCCAGCTCCGA